>NZ_JAWRVK010000008.1:0-161984 GCF_036663575.1 Halalkalibacter flavus | reverse complement strand
AAAAAGGGCGAACTATCCCTTTTTCAGTTCCTTCTTTGCGATGAGCGAAGCCGCCGTTATGTTTTAAGCTTTTTGAGTGAACTTCTCAAAAAGCGCACGGCGAGTGGAGCCATCGCAACTTTGACCCAAAAAGGGCGAACTATCCCATTTTCAGTTCCTTCTTTGCGATGAGCGAAGCCGCCGTTATGTTTTAAGCTTTTTGAGCGAACTTCTCAAAAAGCGCATGGCGAGTGGAGCCATCGCAACTTTGACCCAAAAAGGGCGAACTATCCCTTTTTCAGTTCCTTCTTTGCGATGAGCGAAGCCGCCGTTATGTTTTAAGCTTTTTGAGCGAACTTCTCAATAAGCGCACGGCGAGTGAAGCCGTCGCAAGCATGTTCGCACAAATGAAGCAAAAGACACTCATAAGGAAGATGTAGTCACAAATGGAGAAAGCGGAGCGAAGAAAAGTTCCTCATTAGAGAGAGGAAGCCCCAAACACAGCTCATAAGTCATTATGAAGGGTTTTCTCAAAAGGAGCAATTACATTATAAATTCACTTTTCGTGCTAAGATAAGGGAAAGAAAGGGTGACGTTAATGAGGAAAATGAGCGGAACAGACTTTGATGATCTTGTTGATTTCTTTGATAAGATGGCGCAAACGAACTGGCTTAGTACGATTCATGATCAATTAAAAGATCTTTCAGGAAGGTGGAGGAATAAAACGATACTCGATATTGGCTGTGGAACAGGAAGATTGCTAGAACGTGGGAAAGAAGAGGCTCGGGAATTAATAGGCATTGATCTCTCACATGAGATGGTTGAGAAAAGCTGTTCGGTACTAGAAGGTGGTAGAGCCAAAACAAGATTACTTGTTGGTGATGCATATTCGCTGCCTCTTAGAGAAAAACAGGTAGATATTGCTGTTTCAACATGTGTAATGTTCCTTCTTCCCGAGCCGCAAAAAGGTCTAAATGAAATGGTACGAGTCGTAAAACCAGCCGGGGTTGTTGCGATGTTAAATCCATCACCGAAGATGTCACCAGGTGAAGCTGCTAGTTATGCTAATCTGGTAAAAATGAGCGGATTTGAACGAGAATCTCTTCTTGCTTGGTCCAACGTTTCGACGAAAAGACATCGTTACTCTGATGAAGAGCTTAATGGACTATTGATGGATCTTGGTTTGAAAAACATTCGTCATACTCATGTATTAGATGGTTTAGCAACAATTACAGTGGCTGAAAATAGATTTTAAGGTTAAAAGAGCATTGTGAAAAGCGAGGATGACCAAGCAACCTCGCTTACTTTTTTATTTTCTTAATGAACGAACGACATCTTCATTAGGAGTAACAAAAATGGTTGTCTGATTGTCGTATATGACGTATCCAGGCTTAGCTCCATTTGGTTTTTTTACATGGCGGATTTTCGTGTAATCAACGGGGACAGAACTTGATTGTTTCGCTTTGCTATAAAAAGCGGCCACTGTAGCAGCTTCAAGTAATGTGTTATCATCAGGATCTGTACTTCTAATAACAACATGGGACCCAGGAATATCCTTAGTATGCAGCCAAATTTCATCTTGCCTTGCAAATTTATTTGTTACATAATCGTTTTGCTTATTATTCTTACCAACAAAAAATTCAACTCCACTTGTTGAGATATATTGCTCAAGCTGTGGCTTTGTGTCTTTTTTCTTTTTATGCTGTTTCACTCGTCTACGGATATAGCCTTCTTCCATTAATTCCTCACGAATTTCTTCAATATCTTTAGGAGCTGCACTTTCCATCTGTTGAATTAGCTGGTCAAAGTATTGAACTTCTTCTTTCGCTTTTACTATTTGTTCTTCTACGACAGCTACTGAATTTTTTGCTTTGTTGTACTTTTTAAAATAGGCTTGTGCATTATCAGATGGACTTTTTTGTGGATCAAGCTTAATAAGTGCTGTACCACCTTCTTCATCATAATAATCAATTACTTCCACTTGGGTGTCTCCGCGTTTTACCATATGTAAGTTAGCGGTTAGAAGCTCGCCGAGTTTTTGGTATTCCTTAGCTCGTTCGGCTTTATGTAACGTCTGTTCTAATTTCTTGATTTTCTTTTTGTTCTTTTGCCATTCGTTTTTTAAAAAACGCTCTAAATCATGTGCTTGTTGTTTGACGCGATCTCGTTCTGCTTTTCCGTAATAGAATCGATCAAGCAATTCGCTAACAGATTGAAAAGCTTTTCGTTCACCTTTTAGGTGTTCTAGTGGGATGATAGAAAACAATTCTTTTCCATCTGATGTAATAAGCATTTCAGGCTGATAATTATGTTCTCTTAGCCGATTGATAATGACTGAATAAGCAGGTGGTAGTGTATTCCTGTTAACAAAAGAGCCTGTTTGAAACGTAATCTCACTAGCTAGTTGTGGAGAGAGACCAGCAACTTGGCCTACTAATTGCCTATCAATCTTTCCGGCATTAAAATCAATCAATTTTAACAATCCGTCATCATCTAATTCAAACGGATTCGCTTTATGTTGCTCAGGAGGCAATTTATAAACTTGACCTGGCATCACCGTGCGATAGCTGCTTTGAGCAGGACTAATATGTTTAATGCTATCGAGGATTACTCCTGTTTTTTTGTCAACCAAGCTAATATTACTGTGACGACCCATAATTTCAACATATAGCTTCTTAAAAGTTTCATCACCGAGTTCATCTTTATTTTTAATATGAAAAATAATAACACGTTCCATATCAAGTTGTTCAATCTTTTCAATAATACTTCCTTCTAAATGCTTTCTGAGCAACATACAAAACATTGGTGGTGTAGAAGGGTTATCGTACTTTTCTTTTGTGATGTGTATTCTCGCAAAATTAGCATTTGCTGATAGGAGCAAATGGTGGTTCTTGCCTTTTGCTCTAATCGTAAATACTAATTCTGTCTTATATGGTTGATAAATTTTTGATATTCTTCCTGACGTTAACAACGTTTCAAGCTCGTGTGTCATCGCCCTTGTCATAAATCCATCAAATGACATGGCTCGATCATCCTTTCCTTCTTACCATACTTGCTAGAGCTGTTATTCAAACTGCAGCAACAATTGTTGTTTTTTTAAGAATGCTCTTATGAGTATAGCATGTTTTCCTCGTTCACTGAATATGATGGCTTGTATAAACAATTGGATAAGCCTTCAACAAATATATGTGAAAAGAGAATATCATGTGGGGTGTGTCGAGATGAAATGGTACAAGTTAGAGGATCATGAAGTAGCCTCATCTGTCGGAACGGATTATGAAAAGGGATTATCGGAAAAAGAAGTAGAAAAGCGGTTGAAGAAATATGGACCCAATAAACTTGATGAAGGAAAGAGGCCATCTGCTTTATTTGTTTTTCTTGGACAATTTAAAGATTTCATGGTCCTCGTTCTTTTAGCTGCTACCTTTATCTCTGGAATGCTTGGAGAATACATTGATGCCATCACAATTATGATCATTGTATTATTAAATGGAATATTAGGGTTTGTTCAAGAGAGGAAAGCAGAGAAATCACTTGATGCATTAAAGGAATTATCAGCACCGCAAATGCAGGTGCTAAGAAAAGGGGAATGGAAAAAAGTTTTATCTGCACAAGTCGTCCCTGGTGATATCGTCAAGGTTGCTAGTGGTGATCGAATTGGAGCAGACTTACGTCTAGTACAAACGAATGGATTACGAATTGAAGAGTCTTCTTTAACAGGAGAGTCGGTTCCTGTTCAGAAGCAACATCATTCATTGGAAGGATCAGAAATTGAACTTGGTGATCAATCAAATATGGCATTTATGGGTACGCTTGTCACACAAGGAAGTGGCATCGGAGTTGTTGTTGGGACAGGAATGAAGACCGAAATGGGGAAGATAGCCCACTTACTTCAATCGACAACAACACTGATTACACCACTTCAACGTCGATTAGAGCAATTGGGAAAAATATTAATTGCTGTCGCACTTGTATTAACTGCACTTGTTGTAATAATCGGCGTTTTGCAAGGACATGACGTCTATACGATGATCTTATCAGGGGTATCATTAGCAGTAGCTGCGATCCCAGAAGGACTTCCTGCGATTGTTACCGTTGCATTAGCGCTTGGAGTTCAACGAATGATAAAACGAAAAGCAATCGTTCGAAAGCTCCCTGCTGTTGAAACGTTGGGGTGTGCTTCGGTTATTTGTTCAGATAAGACAGGGACACTTACGCAAAATAAAATGACGGTCACGCATGCATGGAGTGAAGGAAAGCTATGGAACATTTCTGGTGGCGGGTATGAACCGCATGGAATCTTTAGTCAAAATGGGAAGAAGATTGAGCCTAGTAAAGAAAGGAAACTTCAACAACTATTAAGCTATGGGTGGTTATGCAATAATGCTAATTTGTTAGAGAAGACAGTTAAGCAAGGAATGCTTAGAAAACAAGTTACAGAGTATGTGATGGATGGAGATCCAACAGAAGGGGCTCTTGTGGTTGCTGCTATGAAGGCTGGCTATTCAAAACAAGGATTAGAAAAGCACTTTTCAAGAGTTTTAGAATTTCCTTTTGACTCAGCAAGAAAAATGATGTCTGTCGTTGTCAAAGATGCAAAAGGAAGGTCTTTTGTCATTACGAAGGGTGCGCCAGATGTTGTTTTAGGTCAATGTACAAAGATAGCTTATGGGGCCAATGAAGAAGCTCTAACTTCTAAGCGGAAATTAGAGGTTGAAGGAGCTGTTGAACAATTAGCAGGTAATGCCCTTCGAACGATTGCGATTGCTTATCGTCCATTAGGGGCATCAGAAACGTGCAAGCAACCGTTTGAAGCAGAACGTGGATTAACATTTATTGGTTTACAAGGGATGATTGACCCTCCAAGACCAGAAGTGAAGGACTCCATTGCTGAATGCCGCCAAGCTGGAATTAAAACTGTTATGATCACTGGAGATCATAAAGTAACGGCATCAGCAATAGCAACACAATTAGGCATCTTATCTAAAAAGGGAAAAGTACTAGACGGTCAAATGCTTTCAAAGCTTAGTGTAGCCCAATTAGAAGAGATCGTAGATGATGTTGATGTCTATGCACGAGTTTCGCCAGAACATAAATTGAAAATTGTTAAAGCTCTACAAGCAAAAGGTCATATTGTTGCGATGACGGGGGATGGTGTGAATGATGCGCCTGCTATTAAGGCTGCAAACATTGGGATTGCAATGGGAATCACTGGAACCGATGTGGCCAAAGAGGCATCCTCTTTAATATTAAGTGACGATAATTTTGCTACAATTAAAGCTGCGATTAAAGAAGGAAGAAACATTTACGAGAATATTCGTAAATTTATTCGTTATATGATGGCCTCAAATGTCGGAGAAATTTTGGTCATGCTGTTTGCTATGATGTTAGGTATGCCGCTTCCACTTGTGGCCATTCAAATTCTTTGGATTAACCTTGTCACAGATGGACTTCCAGCTATGGCCTTAGGGATGGACCAAGCGGAAGGAGATGTCATGAAACGGGCACCTAGAAATCCAAATGAGGGGGTATTCGCTCGTGGATTGACTTGGAAGATTTTAAGTCGAGGTTTTATGATTGGGGTCGTAACTCTTGTTGCGTTTTGGCTTACGTTACAAGCAGATCCAAGTGATTTAACGAAGGCGCAAACTGTTGCGTTTGTTACTCTAGTTATGGCACAATTGATTCATGTATTCGATTGTCGCAGTGAGTATTCAGTATACCACCGTAATCCATTTGAAAATCGTTATTTAGTTGGTGCTGTGATTATCTCAACGTTATTAATGCTAGCAGTTATTTATTATCCACCGTTACAAACTGTCTTCCATACTGTAGCATTAACAGGTCATGAGTGGTTATTAGTTCTAGGTATGGCATCGATTCCGACTGTTGTACTTGGAGGCTTTCAACTTATAAAACGAAAATAAGCTTAAGAGGTTAACGTATGAAGACTTGTTGGACTAAGTCCAATACCTTCATCGTTAACCTCTCTTTTTGGTTTTGCTTGTTGAGTATAATGTTTTTCTGTAAAATAAAAGTTGGATGTGATAAATATGAAAAGTATGACAGGGTATGGTTCAGCCGTTGTGAAGTGCTACAATGGTGAAGTAACGATTGAAGTGAAATCTGTAAACCATCGATTTTTAGAATTACAAGTCAAGGTACCCCACGCTCTTTTATTTATGGAAGATAAGATACGGAAGCAAGTAAAAGACATTGCGCAACGCGGGAAAATTGATATTGTGATTCATGTAGAAGAAGCAGCGAGTACTAAGCGCGTGTTAACGTTGGACGAACAATTGCTAGCCCAATATAAAGAAGCTGCAGATGTGATTAAAGAAAAGCTAGGCTCCGATTCACCTCTTGATCTAAGTAGCATTTTGCTAGATCGTCACATTGTTCAAGTGGAAGAAGTTAGCAGTGGCAATTGGAATGAAGAAGAAGAATCAATTCAAAAGGGTGTAATAGAAGCTCTTTTATCCTTTAATTCGATGAGAGTGGCAGAGGGGCAATATTTACAGCAGGATATGAAGAAGTGGCTGCAAAAATTATTGGAGTGCTGTAAGGACATAGAACTATTAGCCCCTAAGTTAATTGAGCGTTACCGTGAAAAAGTAGAAGGAAGAATTAGGGATTATACAGATGGGGATTCAGAAATTGATGATGTGAGAATTATAACTGAAATAGCTATTCTTACTGAAAAAATGGACATAAGTGAAGAGTTAGTTCGCATGAGAGCGCATGTAAACCAGTATAAACATTACTTGAATCAGGATGACGCTATTGGAAGAAGGCTTGACTTCTTATTACAAGAAATGAATAGAGAAGTAAATACAATTGGATCGAAGGCCGCAGATTCCATCATTAGACAACATGTTGTTGAGATGAAAGGTTTCCTTGAAAAATTAAAAGAACAAGTACAAAATGTTGAATAGGAGCTAGAATTCGCCAAGAGTTTCGTATATAGTTAGATTAGTTTGGATAACAATGTTGAGAGTGGATGCGGCTCTCCTAAAGTGGGGGTAAAAGAAATGAACATTAAATTAATTAACATCGGTTTTGGAAATATTGTTTCAGCTAATCGAATTATTTCCATCGTAAGTCCAGAGTCAGCACCAATTAAACGAATTATTCAAGATGCAAGAGATCGTAATATGTTAATTGATGCAACATATGGTCGCAGGACGCGAGCAGTTATTATTGCTGATAGTGATCACGTGATCTTAAGTGCGGTTCAACCTGAAACAGTAGCACAAAGGTTGACTAGCAAAGACGATACAGGTGAAGACTAATCAAGAATATGTTAGGATACATAAGCATGAATGCATGAAGTGTGTAGGAGGTTTCCATGAAGAAAGATAAAGGTCTATTACTTGTATTATCGGGGCCGGCAGGTGTTGGTAAAGGGACAGTATGTTCGGCATTACGTCAAGAAAATACATCCGTTCAGTATTCTGTTTCTGCTACGACTCGTTCTCCAAGAGAAGGAGAGCAGGATGGGGTCAATTATTTTTTTAAAACAAGAGAGCAATTTGAAAAAATGATTGAACAAGATCAGTTGTTAGAGTGGGCAGAGTATGTAGGCAACTATTACGGTACACCAATTGAATATGTAAGAGAAACAATTAATAGTGGGCAAGATATTATTCTTGAGATTGAAGTACAAGGTGCTCTTAAAGTACGCGAACGTTTTCCAGAAGGTGTATTCATTTTCTTAATGCCACCAAGTTTAGCAGAGCTAAGAAGCCGGATTGTTGGACGTGGTACGGAAACAGAAGATATTATTAACAAACGGATGACTGTAGCAAAAGACGAGATTGAAATGATGAAAAAGTATGATTATGTTGTAGAAAATGATGAAGTTCACCTTGCTGTTGAGCGGATAAAATCGATTGTAACAGCAGAACACTGTAAACGTGAACGATTAATAGAAAAATATAAAGAACTGGTGGAGGTAGACTAATGCTATATCCTTCGATTGATTCGCTTTTAACAAAACTAGATTCAAAGTATACACTCGTTACGGTATCGGCGAAACGAGCGCGTGAAATTCGTGAAGATTTATCCCGTGGTCCTATGGTTAATCGACCTGTTTCTCATAAGCCGGTTGGGGTTGCACTCGAAGAAATTATTGATGATCACTTACATTTTAAACGAATTAACCCGTTAGACGATGAGGAATAAGAAAGCTAGAGGCTGACTCAATTCATTAGCTTCAAACCCCAACGAAGCATGGTAGTAATTATTGTTTTAGGGGTTTGACCTTTTGAGTCAGCCTTTTTTCTATGAGTAGAAAAACAATAGGGAATGGGTGAAAACAATGCTAAAAGGAAAAAATATTATCCTTGGAGTATGCGGAGGGATTGCAGCATTTAAAGCTGCAGCTCTAACAAGTAAGCTAGTACAAGCCGGAGCAAACGTGAAAGTGATTATGACTGAATCAGCAAAGGAGTTTGTGACCCCCTTAACGTTTCAGGCCCTATCACGTCAACCGGTTTATGATAATACATTTATTGAACCTGATCCAACAAAAATTGCTCATATTGATGTGGCTGATTGGGCAGACGTTGTTTTGGTCGCCCCTACTACAGCGAATGTACTAGCAAAGCTTGCAAATGGACTAGCTGATGATATGTTAACAACAACCTTGCTTGCGACAACGGCTCCAATTTATCTTGCACCTGCAATGAATGTCAATATGTATAACAAAGCAGCTGTTCAACGTAATGTATCCACATTATCAAAAGATGGATACCGTTTCATAGATGGAGCGGAAGGCTACCTAGCTTGTGGGTGGACTGGAAAGGGGCGAATGGCTGAACCTGAGGATCTACTTGCTATTCTTGAACGTCACTTTGTAACTTGTGCTGGACAACTTAAGGGGAAGACGGTAGTCATAACAGCAGGACCAACTCAAGAGAGGATTGATCCTGTCCGCTATTTCACAAATCACTCATCAGGAAAAATGGGCTATGCTATTGCTGAGGCAGCTCGCTTGCAAGGAGCCAAAGTTGTGTTAATTTCCGGGCCTACACAAATCGAACCACCAGAAGAGGTGGAAGTCATTCATGTTGTCTCGGCGAAAGAGATGTTTGAGGCTTCCATGCGATATTATGAAAAAGCTGATATCGTGATCAAGTCTGCTGCAGTTGCAGATTACAGACCAAAAGATACGTTCGAGCAAAAACGAAAAAAGCAGCCAGGAACGTGGTTCATTGAGATGGAGAGAACGACGGATATATTACAAACTTTAGGTAACCAAAAAGTAGACCAAATTCTTGTTGGATTTGCTGCTGAATCGGAACATGTTGAAGAATATGCAATGAAAAAATTACATTCCAAGAACCTAGATTTAATCATCGCAAATAATATCCTGCAAGAAGGGGCCGGCTTTAAAGGGGATACGAATATTGTTACAACCTTTACGAAGGATGGTGATAAAAAGGAGTATCCTGTCTTAGCGAAAAGAGAAGTTGCTCAATTCATTATTTCTGACATCATTTCCTATATGGAAAGGCATCATCGTTTATGATTGCGAAAGTGATAGTCGACGTTCCAACTTCCCAAACGGATCGTTTGTTTGATTATGAGATTCCGAAAGAATGGGAAAATGTCATACAACCAGGTATTAGAGTTGTTGTCCCTTTTGGACCAAGAAAAATTCAAGGTTTTGTCATTGACCTAGAGCAAGAATCGCCTTTAGAAAAAATAAAGCCAATTGAAGATGTATTAGACGTTGTTCCTGTTTTAACGAAAGAATTGCTTCAACTTGGAGAGTGGTTATCGGAGCAGACGCTGAGCTTTAAGTTATCCGCCTATCAACTAATGATTCCAGCTGCTATGCGGACAAAGGTAAAAAAAGAAATAGTGTTACGATCGGATAGCAATCAATTACCTGCTTCATTGCAAAAGTTCTTTCAATCTGGAGACAAGACGTTATGGTCAGATGTTTTAATTGAAAAACAAAATTTAAAAATTGTCCAGGAACTAGTTAAAGATGGAGTTCTTGAAGTTCGTTATCAAGTAGAAGAAAAAGGGAAAAAGAAGACAGAACGATATATCAAGCTAGTTGATTCTAGTGTTCAACTAGAAAAACTTCCAGCTCGAGCGCAAAAACAAAAAGAAATCATTACCTTTTTAAAAGAGATAGCTGAGCCGATTTCTGTACAGGCTTTATTAAAAAGATTGGAAACGACTAGGCAAGTCGTAACGACGTTAGTAAAAAAAGGATATATTCAAGAGTTTGCCCAGGAAGTTTATCGTGATCCGTTAGCTGGGGTTCACTATGAGCGTACAATGCCTCTTTCTCTTACTGCACAGCAACAAGAAGTAATCACACCAATTTTGAATTCACTTGAGAGTAAAGAGCATGACACGTTTTTGCTGCACGGTGTAACAGGAAGCGGCAAAACGGAGGTCTACTTACAATCAATTGATAAGGCTCTTCAGATGGGAAGAGAAGCTATTGTTCTTGTACCAGAAATTTCATTAACACCGCAAATGGTTCAAAGATTTAAAGGCAGATTTGGTTCGAAAGTAGCAGTACTTCATTCAGGATTATCGATGGGAGAGAAGTACGATGAATGGAGAAAGATTTTAAGAAAAGAAGTCGAGGTTGTTGTTGGTGCCCGGTCTGCAATCTTTGCCCCATTTACTAATGTTGGAATTATCATTATTGATGAAGAGCACGAAACGAGTTATAAGCAAGAAGAAAATCCAAAGTATCATGCTAGAGATGTAGCAATTTTTCGAGGTGGTTATCACCAGTGTCCAGTGATCTTAGGAAGCGCCACACCTTCACTTGAATCATACGCCCGGGCGAAGAAACAAGTCTATCAATTGCTACCTTTAACGACGAGAGTGAATCAACGGTCAATGCCAGCAGTAGAAGTGGTTGATATGCGTGAAGAGTTACGAAATGGGAACCGTTCAATGTTTTCTTTTTCATTATTAGAAATGTTAAAAGATAGGATAGATAAAGGGGAGCAATCTGTTCTATTTTTAAACCGAAGAGGGTATTCAACTTTTGTAATGTGTCGAGACTGCGGATATGTAGCAACATGTGAACATTGTGACATTTCTCTCACCTATCATCGTACACAGCATTCATTAAAATGTCATTATTGTGGTCATGAAGAAAAGATGCCAAACACATGTGAGTCTTGTGGAAGTGATCATATTCGCTTTTTCGGGTCGGGAACGCAAAAGGTTGAAGAAGAACTGACTCGTGTGTTACCAACAGCAAAAGTCATACGTATGGATATTGATACAACAAGACGAAAAGGGTCTCATGAAAGGCTTCTTTCTGCGTTTGGACGAGGGGAAGCAAATATTTTGCTTGGAACTCAAATGATCGCTAAAGGGCTAGATTTTCCTAAAATTACTCTCGTTGGTGTACTAGCAGCAGACTCGATGCTCCATATTCCTGATTTCAGATCAGCTGAGCGTACGTTTCAGTTAATGGAACAAGTAAGTGGACGAGCCGGTAGACATGAACTTGAAGGAAAAGTGATTATCCAATCTTACACACCCGATCATTATAGTATTGAGCTTGTAAAAAGTCATGATTATGAACAATTTTTTCAAATGGAAATGGCACAAAGGAAGATAGGTCTATATCCACCATATGTCTTTATGGTTTTAATTAATATTTCTCATCCTGAATTAACGAAAGTCATAACCGTTTCTGAAAAAATTGCCGCTTTTCTAAAAAGAGAGCTTCAAGAATCTACGATAGTTCTAGGACCGGTCGCATCTCCACTTGCACGTATAAAAGATAGATATCGATATCAATGCATGATAAAATACAGAAACGAGCCGAGATTACTTGAAACATTGCGTGAAGTACAACAACATTTCATCCGTGATATTAACCAAGGCCAACTACAAGTCTCGATAGATATGCATCCTTATATGTTTACATAGAGTTTAAACCAAAAGGGTGCCTTTCCCTTTTGGTTTAAACTCGAAGCGATGAGCGAAGCCGCCGTAAAGTTTTAAGCCTTTAAGGAGTGGTTTTCTTCTAAAAGGCGTACGGCGAGAGAAGCCAACGCAACATGTTCGCATTTATCTAATTGAAGGAAAAATAATTTATACACGAAAAAGAGGGCTTTGCCCAATTTTATACATAATTACGTAGCAGATACACTGAAAAAAAAGTGACTGCATGAAAGGCGGTCGATTAAATGAAAATTGTTTTTATGGGAACACCTGATTTCTCCGTCCCCGTGTTAAGAAACTTAATAAATGAAGGATACGATATTGCTGCTGTCGTGACACAACCAGATCGGCCTGTAGGTAGAAAACGTATCTTGACTCCACCCCCTGTAAAAATAGAAGCTGAGAAACATCATATAGATGTACTGCAACCAGAAAAAATTCGTGAAAAAAATGAGTTAGAGAAAGTATTTTCATATGAACCAGATTTGATTGTCACAGCAGCATTTGGACAGATCTTGCCGAAAGAACTTCTAGATTATCCAAAACATGGCTGCATTAATGTTCACGCTTCTCTTCTTCCAAAATACCGTGGCGGTGCTCCTATTCATCAAGCAATTATAGATGGTCAGAAAGAATCTGGTGTAACAATTATGTATATGGTTGAGAAATTAGACGCAGGTGATATGATTTCACAAGTGCGTGTCCCTATTGAAGAAAAAGATCATGTAGGGACAATGCATGATAAATTAAGTTTAGCTGGTGCCAAACTCCTAATTGATACGATCCCCGAACTCATTAAAGGAAACCTGACAGCTAAAACACAAGATGAAACTGATGTAACTTTTGCTCGAAACATTTCACGTGAGATGGAATTGCTTAACTGGAGTCGTTCAGGGGAAGACTTATATAATCAAATAAGAGGACTACATCCATGGCCTGTTGCGTATACAAATTTAGATGGCAAGCCGTTAAAAGTATGGTGGGGTGAGAAGGTACAGTCAAACCAATCAGTCCCACCTGGAACGATTGAACGTATTGAACAAGATGGAATTATTGTAGCAACAGGATCAAACATGGCAATAAAAATTACAGAACTTCAACCTTCAGGTAAAAAGAAAATGGATGCGACCTCTTTTATTCGGGGGGCAGGCTCCCATTTAAAAAAAGGAATGAAGCTAGGAGAATCAAATGAGTAAACCAGTTCGTGAGGTAGCCTTAGAAATTTTGCTTCAAATTGAGAAAAGTCAAGCCTATAGCAACCTCCTTTTAAACCAAACTGTAAATCGAACAAAGTTAGATCCAAGAGATGTCGGTTTATTGACAGAGATTGTGTATGGGACGATTCAGCGCAGAGATACGCTCGATTATTATTTACAGTCATTTGTAAAAAAAGGAGTCCCTTCCCTGCAGGACTGGGTAAAGGTATTATTACGCTTATCCGTGTATCAAATAGCTTATTTAGATCGTGTCCCAGAACGGGCTGTAATTCATGAAGCTGTGGCCATCGCCAAAAAACGTGGACATAAAGGAATAAGTGGGATGGTAAATGGTGTGCTCCGTTCTATTCAAAGAGAAGGACTCCCCTCCCTAGCACAAATAAAAGATGAGACAGAAAGAATTGCCCTTGAATATAGCTACCCAGTTTGGCTAGTAAAGCGTTGGGTTGGTCAATATGGATTAGACGAAACAAGGGAAATGTGTCAATCAAGCTTAGAACCGCCAAATGTAACGGTTCGTGTGAATCAAGTGAAAGCGTCGGTAGAAGAAGCACTCTTGCTTTTAGAGCAAGAAGGATTACAAGTTAAGCATGGAGATTTATCACCTGATGCAATCATTGTAGAAAAAGGAAATGTTTTTCAAACGAATACGTACAAAAAAGGCTATGTAACAGCGCAAGATGAAAGTTCGATGCTAGTTGGACGAGCTGTGGGGGCAAAACCTGGAATGACAGTAGCAGATACATGTGCTGCACCAGGAGGAAAATCAACTCATATTGCTGAACAAATGGACGACACGGGAACGGTTTTGTCATTTGATTTACATGACCACAAAGTGAAGTTGATCCATGATCAAACAAAGAGACTTGGTTTATCATGTATTCAGGCTGAAGCAATGGATACGAGAAAAATTCACGAAAAGGTGAAGGAGCAATTTGATCGTGTGTTAGTCGATGCACCTTGTAGTGGTTTTGGGGTTATTAGAAGAAAGCCTGATATTAAATGGTCGAAAAGAGAAAAAGATATTAAGGCGATAAAGAATATTCAGCAAGAGATTTTACAAGCTGTAGCCCCGTTCGTAAAACAAGGTGGAACACTTATTTATAGTACTTGTACAGTAGACAAAGATGAGAATGAAGAAAGTGTCGCGAATTTCTTAGCTGAGCATCCAGATTTCCAACTAGATAAAACGTTAAAAGATAGACTTCCTGAGAAAGCGCTAGGCCGATATGTAGAAGGAATGGTTACCATTCTTCCTCAAGATTTTCAAACAGACGGCTTTTTTATAGCAAGTCTTATCAAACAATAATTAACAGGCGAAAGGTGTGCGACGATGGAAGAATTAAAAAAGACAGTCAAAATACCAGAAAGTGGACAGCTTCGGTCCGTTTATTCACTTAAATTTGAAGACTTACAAGACTGGCTTAAGGAGCAAGATGAGCCAAAGTTCCGTGCTACACAAATTTTTGAATGGTTATATCAAAAGCGTGTTACGAGTTTTGGGGAGATGTCAAACCTGTCAAAGGATTTGCGTGAAAAGCTTGCAAATTCCTTTACTATCACTACATTGAAAATTGTGACAAGACAAGTTTCATCTGACGGAACAGTGAAATTTTTATTTGAATTGCATGATGGCTATTCCATTGAAACAGTTGTTATGAGACATGACTATGGAAATAGTGTTTGTGTAACTACTCAAGTGGGATGCAGACTAGGTTGTACATTCTGTGCATCAACTCTTGGTGGGTTAAAGAGAAATTTGGAAGCAGGAGAAATCGTTGCACAAGTGCTGGAATCTCAAAGAGCAATGGACGAAGTGGAAGAGCGAGTAAGTTCAGTTGTTGTTATGGGAATTGGTGAGCCATTTGATAACTACGATGAGCTTGTTCCTTTCTTAAAAACAATAAATCATGAAAAAGGGCTAAACATCGGTGCACGTCATATTACAGTTTCAACAAGTGGTGTCGTTCCGAAAATTTATAAATTTGCTGATGAGAAAATGCAAATAAATTTTGCTATTTCCCTACATGCGCCAACAACAGAAATTCGTAGTAAGCTAATGCCAGTTAATAGAGCATGGCCGCTGGAAAAACTAATGGATTCGATTCGTTATTATATTGAAACGACTGGCAGACGTGTTACGTTTGAGTATGGATTGTTTGGAGGCGTAAATGATCAAGAAGAACATGCAGAACTTCTGGCTGATTTAATTAAGGGGATTAAATGCCATGTGAATCTAATTCCTGTAAACTATGTTTTAGAACGGGACTATGTTCGCACGCCGAGAGACCAGATTTTTGCGTTTGAAAAAGTGTTGAAAAAACGTGGTGTCAATGTAACGATTAGGAGAGAGCAAGGTCATGATATTGATGCCGCTTGTGGTCAGCTTCGAGCAAAGGAGCGAAAAGAGGAGACGAGGTGAATCTAGGAGATGGAGTTTACTTTTCGAACAGACGTAGGGAAAGTTCGCGCACATAATGAGGACAGTGGTGGAGTATTTAAAAATGATATAGGTGTCCTTGCTGTAGTAGCTGATGGAATGGGGGGACATCGTGCTGGGGATGTAGCTAGTGCGATGACTACCAGTTATTTACGTGATGTGTGGAAAGAAGTCAAAGAAATTGCTTCTGTTGTAGATGCAGAGAAATGGTTAATAGAGCAGTTTGAACGTATTAATGAACAACTTTACTCGCACGCTGAAGAACACCCAGAATGCCGTGGAATGGGAACGACTCTCGTTGTTGCATTATGTATGGAAGAATTTATTTCAATTGCGCACATTGGCGATAGTCGTGCCTATGTCTATAATGAATTTGGATTTCAATTAAAAACGTCAGATCATTCTCTAGTACAAGAACTTGTTAGGAATGGGCAAATTTCAGAAGAAGAAGCAGAACATCATCCAAGAAGAAATGTTCTCTTGCGTGCTTTGGGAACAGAAAGTGAAATAAAAATTGATGTGACAACGTTGCAAGTTGAGGAAGAGCAACAGATCTTATTGTGTTCAGACGGATTAACGAATAAAGTTAGTAATGATGAATTGAAAGCGCACCTTGAAGGATTTGATGAATTGCCATCAATAGCAGATAAATTAATAAACCTTGCAAATGAGCGCGGTGGGGAAGATAACATAACAGTGGCAATTATCGATTTTAAAGACAAATCGGACGAGCGGAGCAAACAGCAATGATTGGGCAGCGCATAAGTGGTCGCTATCAAATTCTCGAGACCATTGGTGGCGGAGGAATGGCAAATGTTTATAAAGCGCTCGACGTCATTCTTGACCGCCATGTTGCTGTGAAGGTATTACAACCCCAATTTTCTGATGATGAGCAATTTATCCAGCGCTTTAGACGTGAGGCACAATCGGCTACCAGTTTAGCACATCCTAACATTGTAAATATTTATGATGTTGGGGAGGAAGGCAATACGTATTACATAGTTATGGAATATGTTGAAGGTCCAACGTTAAAGGAATTAATTCAATCACGTGGACCGATCCCTGTCGAAGAAGCAATCGATTATATGGAACAGATGCTTTCGGCACTCGAGCATTCTCATGCAAACCACCTTATTCATCGCGACATTAAGCCGCATAATATTCTAATAAGTAATGATGGTGTTGTGAAGGTTACAGACTTTGGAATTGCTCGTGCTATTTCAGCTGCGACGATTACCCATACGAATTCAGTTATGGGATCAGTACATTATCTTTCTCCCGAACAGGCTCGTGGTGGTCATGTCACGTATAAATCAGATATTTATTCATTAGGTATTGTTTTATATGAGATGGTAACTGGAGAATTACCTTTTCAAGGGGACACAGCTGTCTCTATAGCGATTAAACATTTACAAAACGAAGTTCCATCTGTAAAGGAAAAAGTTCCATCGCTCCCACAAAGTATTGAAAATGTCATACGCAAGGCAACAGTCAAGGATCCTCTTAAGCGGTACGCTACGGTTCAAGAAATGGAAGAAGATGTCCTTACTGTATTAGCTCCTGAAAGAGTGAATGAAGCCATTTTTGTAGTGGAGGCCGAGGATGAAGAAGCAACAAAAGCGATCCCGATTATTCGTGAACATGAAACGACGGATCTTGATAAGACAGTGGAAGTTCCTCCAACAATAACACATAGTAAGCCAGTAGAACCTATTAAAAAGGAACCAGAAGCAAAGCCAAAACCGAAAAAGAAAGGGAAAAGGTGGCTTACTATCTTAGTTGGTATCGCCTTACTGATGCTTAGTGGAGCGATTGCAGCCTTTGCATTATTGCCAACAATTTTTCAAGTAGGAGAAGTTGAAGTTCCAAGTGTGGTAGAACTTCCTTTCGAAGAAGCAGAAGAGGAGTTAACGGCCCTGAAGCTTCTTGTTGTAAGGGAGGTAATAAAAGATGATGACATCGCGGAGGGGCATGTTGTTAGACAAAATCCAGTTCCAGGATCAATGGTAAAAGAAGGTTCTACCGTACGGCTTTTTGTGAGTCAAGGTAGGGAAGAAATGGAACTAGATGATGTTATTGGCATGCATATTGATAGGGCTGCAAGTCAATTAAGAGGACAAGGATTTACGGTTGAAACATCCGAGCAAGAAACAGATCAGCACTCTCCTGGATATGTGACCGTACAGGACCCTGAACCAGGAACTCTGGTTATTGTGGATGAAACAACGATTCATCTAACGTATAGTGTTGCACAAGTTATTCGCTTGCGAGATCTTGAGAATGTAAGAGAGTCTGAAGCGGTTAGCTATTTAACTGAAGCTGGTCTTAATCATAATATAAGTTATGAACATTCAAATACGATTGAATCTGGCAGGGTTCTAAGACAATCACCTGCTCCTAATACGGAGTTAAAAAAAGGTCAAACAGTAAACCTTACGATATCGAGGGGACCCGAACCAGCACCAGAGCCAGAAGAAGATCCAGTTTATAATTACGAAGTTCGTCAAGAAATTCAAATGTCTGCTGAGGAACGTGAGGCGGGAGAATCATTTGATATTCGAATTCTTTATCGTGATCATACTACTGGAGGGCAAGAAAGAGTGTTTGAAGATGAGACAATTACTGACACTAAACTATATTCAATTCCGTTAGTGACATCCCCATCACAAAATGGATATATTGAAATTTATATTGATGGGAAGCTTGAAAAAGATTTAGGTCCTTATGAGTTTCGTAGGCGTTAAATTAAGAAATGACAAGGGGTATGAAAATACCTTGCCTCTTGTCATTGGTTATTAAATTAGGAGGTTCTGCATGGCAACTGGAATGATTGTTAAAGCATTAAGTGGTTTTTATTATGTTCAATCTGAAGACGGTGTTTTTCAATGTCGTGGAAGGGGAAATTTTCGTAAACGTCAAATTAAACCTTTAGTTGGAGATCAAGTAGAGTTTGAAGCAGAGAATGTTACAGACGGTTACATTCTTGATGTGTTTGAGCGCAAAAATGAACTCGTTCGTCCCCCTATTGCCAATGTTGATCAAGCATTACTTGTTTTTTCTGCGTTAGAACCTGACTTTAGTCCATTGCTTCTAGACCGTTTTCTTGTACATATTGAAGCGAACAATTTAATTCCAGTTATCATTATCAGTAAAGTAGATCTCCTTGATGATTCATCACTGACAAGAATCGAAGCATTCAAAAAAGAGTACGAAGAAATTGGCTATACCGTCTTATTGACTTCTACTTTGCATAACAACGGAATAGATAAAATTCTGCCGTATCTTAATGGGCGGGTAAGTGTGGTAGCAGGGCAATCAGGTGTAGGAAAATCTTCTCTGTTAAATAGTTTAAAACCAGAATTAAATATTGAAACAAATGAAATATCTTCCCATCTTGGAAGGGGGAAGCATACAACAAGACACGTTGAATTGCTTTCTATAGGTGATGGGTTGGTTGCTGATACACCAGGGTTTAGTTCGCTTGATTTTATTGATTTAGAAGCAGATGATTTATCAAATTGCTTCCCTGAGATGGAGGAACGAGCTGCAAATTGTAAATTTAGAGGCTGTACTCATACATCTGAACCGAAGTGTGCAGTTAAAGCAGCTTACGACCAAGGGGAAATCAGTTCGACAAGAATGAAACATTATTTACAGTTTTTAGATGAGATAAAAAGCCAAAAAAGGAGATATGACTGATGATTAAGATTGCACCTTCAATCTTATCAGCTAATTTTGCTAACTTAGCTGAAGATATAAAAGATGTCGAGCAAGCTGGAGCAGATTATATTCATGTTGATGTTATGGATGGACATTTTGTTCCGAATATTACAATTGGTCCACTTGTTGTTGAGGCGATTCGTCCTATTACTGATTTACCGTTAGATGTTCATTTAATGATTGAAAATCCTGATGCCTATATTCCGCAGTTCGCAAAAGCTGGTGCTGATATCATTTCCGTTCATGTTGAAGCAACTCCGCATTTACATAGAACGATTCATCTAATAAAGGAACAAGGTGTGAAAGCTGGGATCGTATTAAATCCTGCAACTCCAGCAGAACTAATTGAACCAATATTAGATGAAGTTGATTTAGTTCTATTGATGACGGTTAACCCAGGGTTTGGAGGACAAAGATTTATAGATTCTGTTTTATCGAAGATTGAAAAGGTTTCTCAAATGGTTCAAAGCCGAGGCTTACACGTTGAAATTGAAGTTGATGGAGGAGTAAATCCGAAAACCGCAAGGAAATGTGTTGAAGCAGGAGCAAATGTATTAGTTGCAGGATCAGCCATTTACAATCAAGAAAACCGTGCTTTAGCCATATCTGAAATTAGAGGATAACAAAAGCAACATGCTCAAAAAGTAGAGCATGTTGCTTCTTTTTTTAAGCAGCCGAGCAAAGCGAATAAAGAAAATTTTAAAAAAGGAAAGCTAACTTATTTAAGTGCATCGACTAAATCGTACGTCTAAGTCCATTGACTAAGCAATTGAAAAGAAGTAGATATCGTTTTGTTTTAGTCGCTCCATTATGTACATGTTTGATTATTTTTAATGAAGAAGAACATTCTTTTTCAACAGACATATATTGAGGTATAGGGCATATGCATAATGATAAAGAGACAAGGATAATTTGCTCAAGCTAGGGTATAACGTAGGTATGACATCATAAAAAAATAGGAATAGTTTGTCGTATCTAGATATATAAGTTTAAAAGGAGCAATTATTTTTATCCTTATCATTGATTCTTGTCTAAACAAAATGGCTTGATGGATAGGGGCACTTTGCTTCACGTCCTAGGTCGTGAGTCAAGTTTCTTTAACATTATCCCCGTGGTGTGGCTATTCACGTTGAGGAGGAGGAGCTATGAAATTCTACACGATCAAGCTACCTAAGTTTTTAGGTGGGTTTGTCAAGGCAGTATTGAACTCATTAAAAAAAGGGTAAAACAAAAAAGCACCGTATATCGGTGCTTTTTTGTTAGAGTTGTGAATGAAATTCACAACTTATACGCGTTCTACTTTACCAGACTTAAGTGCGCGAGTAGAAACGTACACACGTTTTGGTTTACCGTCTACTAAAATACGTACCTTTTGAACGTTTGCACCCCAACGGCGTTTCGTTTTATTAAGTGCGTGAGAGCGTTTGTTTCCGCTACGAGCTTGTCTACCTGTAATATAACATTTACGTGCCATGATATGCACCTCCTTATTCCCAATACAGACACTTGAAATCATACTTGAATATAGTAGCACAGCCCTTGGTATAATGCAATAGCTTCCTAGAAACTTTATCAAGTAATCTTGCTTGACACTTGTGAAAGTTGCTTAGATTCGAATGCGCTTTTAAATTGAGGTATATTATAGTAAAATGGCTTTAGTGAATCAAGTTTGTCTTCGAGAGGGAGGAATGGGAATGTCAATTGAAATGAAAACTCAACTAGGTGTTGTAGATGTTTCAAAGGATGTTGTTGCAACAATTGCTGGTGGAGCAGCTATTGATTGTTATGGAATCGTTGGAATGGCTTCTCAAAAGCAACTGAAAGATGGCCTTACCGATCTACTAGGGAAAGAAAATTTTCGTCGGGGAGTCGTCATTCGTGAAGACGAAGAACAAATCCATATTGATATGTACATCATTGTCAGCTATGGAACAAAAATTTCTGAGGTGGCTTATAACGTACAAACAAAAGTTAAATATCAACTAGAACAAATGTTAGGGCTTGATGTTGATTCCGTGAACATCTTTGTTCAAGGTGTCCGCGTCACGAACCCGTAAGCGCTTAGTTAGGAGGAAAAAGTTCGTGGCAAAACAAATTGAAGGTACGAAGCTTGCCTACATGTATATTGAAGGTGCAGCAAATTTATCGAGACATGTGAAAGTGGTGGATGCATTAAATGTATTTCCTGTTCCAGATGGCGATACAGGTACAAATATGAATCTATCTATAACTTCAGGAGTAAAAGAAGTAAAACAAAATATTCAAAATGACTCGAGTAAAGTAGCAGCTGCATTTGCAAAAGGATTATTAATGGGGGCAAGAGGAAATTCGGGGGTTATTCTTTCACAATTGTTTAGAGGATTTTCTAAACAGGTTGAAGGCAAAGCGGAAATTACAGCAAATGATTTAGCTGAAGCGTTTGAGCGTGGAGTTGAAACCGCATATAAAGCTGTTATGAAACCTGTTGAAGGAACGATCTTAACTGTTGCAAAGGATGCTGCGAAACATGCAGTTAAAACTGCCAAAAAGCATGATGATGTCGTTTATGTCATGGAAGAAACAGTGAATGAAGCGAAAACCTCTTTGAAACGCACACCGGATTTACTACCTGTTTTAAAGGAAGTTGGGGTTGTTGACTCAGGTGGCCAAGGATTGGTTTACATTTACGAAGGCTTCTTAGCGGTTTTAAAGGGAGAAGAGCTTTCTGAGGTATCAACAGCAGAAGAAATCTCAATGGATAATCTTGTGAAGATTGAACATCACAATGCTCAAAGTCATATGGCAACTGAGGATATTGAGTTTGGTTTTTGTACGGAAGTGATGGTTCGAATTCAGGCAGAAAAAACAAGCAAAAACCCATTTGTTGAAACAGAATTTAGAGAAGAATTAAGCCAGCTAGGTGATTCGCTTCTTGTTGTTTCAGATGACGATTTAATCAAAGTACATATCCACGCTGAACAACCAGGTGAAGTATTAACAAAAGCACAAAGGTATGGAGAATTAATTAATATAAAAATTGAAAACATGCGTGAACAACATACTCATCTTTTAGACGAAACGAAAGAAGCGTATGGTCAAGGAGCTAGTACTGATCTACCTAATAAGGAAAAGGAAAAAAGTGAATTTGGTATTGTCACGGTCGCAATGGGAGATGGGATTGCCAATCTCTTTAAGGGCTTAGGTGCAGGAGTTGTCATCGAGGGTGGACAAACAATGAACCCTAGTACGGAGGATATTGTTAATGCCATCGAAGAAGTTCATGCAGAAAAAGTAATTATCTTACCAAATAACGGAAATATTATCATGGCCGCGGAACAAGCAGCTCAAGTCGTTGGGGAGAAAGCGGTAGTTGTACCATCGAAAACGGTTCCTCAAGGACTTGCAGCTCTTTTATCTTTTAATCCTACCCAAGGCTTAGAAGTAAATGCAGGAATGATGAAAGATGCGTTGTCAACCGTTAAATCAGGTCAAGTGACATTTGCCGTACGAGATACGAACATTGACGGTGTAGATATTAAAAAAGATGATTTCATGGGTATTGCTGAGAAGAAAATCGTAAGTTCGGGTCCAGATATCTTAGAGGTTACTAACCAATTATTTAAGCAAATGATTGATAATGAAAGCGAAATTGTTACAATTTTGCAAGGTGAAGATGCATCTGATGAACAAACAACTACACTTGTCCAATTTTTAGAAGAAGAGTTTCCGGATGTAGAAGTGGATGTGCACTTAGGTAATCAGCCCCTTTACTCATATATCATCTCAGTTGAGTAAAGGTAGAGTGAAGGAGGGTTTCGTGTGCCAAATGTTAAAATTGTAACAGATAGTACAGCAGATATACCGGCTGATTTAGCCGAACAGCTAGGAATTACAGTTGTCCCATTGAATGTAATCTTCTCTGAAACGGAATCGTACGAAGATGGAGTCACACTTAAAGCTGACGAATTTTACAAAAAGGTAAAAGCGTCTAACACGATTCCATCTACTTCTCAACCTACGCCTTATCAGTTTGAGGAAGTGTATCGTTCACTATTAAATGATGGCGAAAGCAAGATTATTTCCATTCACATATCATCCAAAATGAGTGGGACGTATCAAGCAGCAACGATTGCGAAACAGTCGATGGAAGAAGATGAAGCGATTCATGTTATTGATTCTAAGCGTGCATCCTATGGAATTGGAATAATTGTCATTGAGATTGCTAAATTGGCAAAAGAGGGACATTCGTTAGAGCAATGTCAAGCAAGGTTAGATGAATTATTACATGATACAAATTTGTTTTTTATGGTAGATACACTCGAATATCTACAAAAAAATGGACGAATTGGAAAAGCGTCTGCTGTGCTTGGTTCTATGCTAAAAATTAAACCGATTTTATCTCTAACCGATGAAGGGGAAGTGTACCCGTTCGAAAAAGCACGTGGACAAAAGAAGGCGATGAACCGAATTATTGAGATTTTAAAAGAAAAGTATGGATCTGCTCCTGTTCATGTTGGGATCTCTCATGCAGTTAACGAAACACTTGCTGAGGAAATGGTTGAGAGGATTAAAGCGGAGTTTGTTGTAGAAAGTGATGTAATTACGTCAATAGGAGCTGTTATAGGGGCACATGTAGGGCCGGGGACGGTTTCGATTGTTATGACAAAAGCTTGATAAATTGATAATATGAGGGTGACTCATGTAAAGATGTCTGACCTCTAGTGTGCAATAGATGACGAAATGCGACGTATTTTTGTTGTTTTTATTGTTTTCGCTAGTCGTTGACTCTCCCTGGGTCACCTTTTATTTTTTATTTTAAATAGCGAAAGTAGGATAACAGGAGGTTATCATATGAAGTATCGTACGGTCTTTGATATTATCGGGCCTGTGATGATTGGTCCATCTAGCTCGCATACAGCGGGAGCAGCTAGGATTGGCAGAGTAGCACGCACATTATTTGGACAAAAACCTGAACAGGCAGATATTTATTTTTATGGTTCGTTTGCTAAGACTTATAGAGGACACGGTACAGATGTTGCTATCGTAGGTGGAATTTTAGATTTTGATACGTTTGATTCTCGTATTACACAAGCTTTGACTATTGCAAAAGAAGAAATGATTCAAGTGAAATTCTATGAAGAAGAAGCCATTACTGATCACCCTAATACAGCAAGAGTTGTTCTAACTAATGGGGAAGACAAGATAGAGCTTGTTGGAATTTCAATTGGCGGTGGGAAAATAGAAATTATTGAATTAAACGGTTTTGTCCTTCGATTATCAGGGAATCATCCAGCGATTTTAGTTGTACACAACGATCGGTACGGTGTTATTGCTAGTGTTTCAAATGTTCTTGCGAAATATGAAATAAATATTGGTCATATGGAAGTATCGCGAAAAGAACGAGGGAAAGAAGCATTAATGGTGATTGAAGTAGATCAAAACGTTGAAGATTCGCTACTAGTTGAGTTAGAAAAATTACCGAACATCATGAAGGTAACGAAAATTCATGATTAATATAAAAACTATGAATTTGGAGGTAGCTTTTCATGTTTAAAAATGTAGCTGAATTAGTTGAGATAGCAGAATCAACAAGCAAATCTATTTCAGAAGTAATGATTGAACAAGAGATGGAAGTAACAGGACGAACACGTGAAGAAATAAAAGACCAAATGCTAAAAAATCTGAATGTCATGAAAGCAGCTGTCGAGCGTGGCATTACTGAGAAGGTTCGTTCGGTCTCAGGATTAACGGGCGGAGATGCTGTACTTCTACAAGAATACATTAAAAAAGGGCAATATTTATCAAGTGAGACAGTATTAGATGCGGTTAGTAAAGCTGTAGCAACAAACGAAGTAAATGCTGCGATGGGGACGATTTGTGCAACTCCTACTGCAGGCTCAGCAGGAGTAGTTCCAGGTGTTTTATTTGGGATGACAAAGAAATTAAAACCGACCGATGAACAAATGGTCAACTACTTATTTGTAGCTGGGGCATTTGGCTTTGTCGTTGCAAATAATGCATCGATTTCCGGTGCAGCTGGGGGGTGTCAAGCTGAAGTCGGTTCAGCTACAGGCATGGCAGCTGCTGCATTAGTAGAGTTAGCAGGGGGAACACCGAGTCAGTCTGCAGAAGCGATGGCTATAGCTTTGAAAAATATGTTGGGGCTAGTCTGTGATCCTGTTGCAGGGCTTGTTGAAGTTCCTTGCGTGAAGCGAAATGCTATTGGTGCGTCCATTGCAGTTGTTGCTGCTGATATGGCTCTTGCCGGAATTACAAGTCGAATTCCTTGTGATGAAGTAATTGACGCTATGTATAAAATAGGTCAGACGATGCCTGAAGCATTACGAGAAACGGCACAAGGAGGGTTAGCAGCGACACCGACAGGGCGTGAACTTGAGGCAAAGATATACGGGGTGTCGCTAGATAAAAAATGAATGAAGCAATGAATAGACCAGTTATAGATGTGAATGGAATTGGCGAGGAGACAGCTAAGCAACTACAAGGATTGCGTATTTTTACAGTTGGTGATTTATTAGAACACTTCCCGTTTCGTTATGAGGACTATCAATTAAAAGATCTTCATGATGTGAAGCATGAGGAGCGAGTGACTGTAAGTGGAATTGTTCAAAGTGAACCATCAGTTAGGTATTTTGGAAGGAAGAAAAACCGATTATCTTTCCGGTTTCTAGTTAATCAGATCCTCATTACGGTAACGTTTTTTAACCGTGCCTTTTTAAAAAGTCAGATTGCAGTAGGTTCGGAACTAACCATTACGGGGAAGTGGGATCAACACAGGATGACAATCACTGGTAGTGAAATGAAGAAAGGATGTGAAGAAAGAGAACAGACAATTTCTCCTATCTATTCAGTTTCAGGAAAATTAACGACAAAAGCACTGCGAAAGTTTATCTACCAAGCAATGAATCAATTTGGTGGAGATATTTATGACATTCTGCCATCGGACCTGTTACAACAATATAGGCTACCAACTAAAAAGGAAGCTCTTTCTAGGTTGCATTTCCCCCCAAATGCTGAATCAATGAAACATGCAAGGAGAAGAATGGTCTATGAGGAATTTCTGTTATTCCAGTTAAAAATGCAAGCTTTTCGTAAGGAGAATAGAGATCGAACAAATGGACGTGCCCTTCATGTTCCAAAGGGGGAAATAGAGCAGTTTATTAAGCAGTTACCATTTCCGCTGACAGGTGCACAAAAACGTGTTGTTAATGAAATAATAGGAGATATTCAATCAAGCTATCGGATGAATCGCTTATTGCAAGGGGATGTTGGTTCTGGGAAAACGGTTGTTGCGGCAGTATGCATGTATGCAGTTATTCGAGCAGGCTATCAAGCGGCATTAATGGTGCCGACAGAAATATTAGCTGAACAGCATGTTCAATCACTAAAAGCTTTGTTAGAACCATTTGATATTCAGGTGGAGCTCTTGTCAGGATCAGTAAAAGGAAAGAAGAGGACTGAACGTCTGGCGATGCTAGAAAGCGGAGAGTTATCATTAGTTGTCGGGACACATGCGTTAATTCAAGACGATGTTAAATTTAATAATTTAGGATTGGTCATCACAGATGAACAACATCGATTTGGAGTGGAACAAAGGCGAGTTTTGCGTGACAAGGGGGAAAATCCTGATGTTCTTTTTATGACGGCAACCCCAATCCCTCGTACATTAGCAATTTCAGTGTTTGGAGATATGGATGTGTCTATCATTGATGAAATGCCAGCTGGAAGGAAGCAAATTGAAACGTATTGGGCTAAACCCGATATGCTGGAGAGAGTGCTTGACTTCATTGAAAAAGAACTTCAGGCTGGTAGGCAAGCTTATGTTATATGTCCTTTAATTGAGGAGTCTGAAAAGCTTGATGTACAAAATGCGATTGATGTCCATATGATTCTTGAGCAGCATTTCAAAGGAAAGTGGAAAGTTGGTTTAATGCATGGGCGTTTGCATCCTACAGAAAAAGACGCTGTCATGGAATCGTTTAGTAAAAATGAAACACAAATATTAGTATCAACAACTGTTGTGGAGGTTGGGGTTAACGTACCTAATGCTACGATTATGGTTATTTATGATGCCGAGAGATTCGGGTTAGCTCAGCTACACCAACTGAGAGGAAGGGTTGGAAGAGGTGAGGCTCAATCGTATTGTATCTTATTAGCAGACCCTAAATCAGAAGTTGGTAAAGAAAGAATGAAAATTATGACCGAAACGAACGATGGGTTTGTCCTTTCTGAACGTGATTTGGAGCTTAGAGGGCCTGGAGATTTTTTTGGTTCAAAGCAAAGTGGGTTACCTGATTTCAAGGTGGCAGATGTTGTACATGATTATAGGGCGTTAGAGGTGGCAAGACAAGATGCAGTAAAATTAATTCATTCTAATGAGTTTTGGGAAAATAAATGCTATGAAGGCTTGCGACATTATATTGAAGAACAAGGTGTGTTAAATGGTCAAAAAATTGATTGACTATTGAAATCAGTGAAAAGCAATTATATACTACTCTTAGGACCTAGTCATATATTCAATGAGCAAAAGTGGGCGGTGTAAGCCATGAAACGAAAAAAAAAGGAAAGACAGGAACTCTTGAAAGAGACATTAGAAGAAAATCCTTTTATGACCGATGAAGATCTTGCTGATCGATTTTCTGTGAGTATTCAAACAATCCGCCTTGATCGATTAGAATTAGCAATTCCTGAATTGCGTGAAAGAATTAAAGGTGTCGCAAAAAAACAACTTGATGATGTAAAAGCTCTTTCTCCCGAGGAAGTAATTGGAGAAATTGTGGATCTTCAGCTTGATGAACGTGCGATATCGATATTAGATGTCCGAAAAGAACATGTTTTTGCGAGATCAGGTATTGCGCGAGGACACCACTTATTTGCCCAGGCTAATTCGCTAGCAGTAGCTATTATAAATGATGAAATGGCCCTTACTAGAAAGGCTACGATTCGGTTTACTAGACAAGTACAAGCGGGAGAAAGAGTGATCGCTAAAGCGAAGGTAACTGGTACTGAAAAAGAAAAGACGACTGTTGACGTACGAAGTTATGTTGAACAGGAGCTTGTTTTTTCAGGAGAGTTCGTCATGTTCCGGACAAATGAAAGAGAGTCAAGAAGGAGAGAGTCCTAATGAATATATCCATCGATGCTATGGGAGGAGATCATTCGCCCAAAGCTCAAGTTGAAGCTGCTCAAAATGCGATTAAGTCGTTTCCTGAACTAAACATTACGTTAGTAGGGAATGAAGAAGAAATAAAAAAACATATAACAAATGACAAACGAATCACCATTTTACATACAACGGAAAAAATTGAAGATACAGATCAGCCCACGACGGCCGTTCGCAGAAAGAAAGATTCTTCGATGGTTTTATCCGTAAGGGAAGTAAAAGAAGGTCGTGCCGATGCTTGTATTTCTGCAGGAAATACAGGAGCGTTAATGACAGCAGGCTTGCTGCATGTTGGTCGGATTAAAGGAATTGATCGACCTGCATTGTCTCCTATGCTGCCAACATTAGATGGAAAAGGTTTCTTATTGTTAGACGTAGGTGCAAACATGGATGCAAAGCCGGAACACCTTCAACAATATGCAATTATTGGCAAGACCTACATGGAAATGGTACGTAATGTGAACAATCCTCGTGTAGGTTTATTAAATGTCGGTACCGAAGATGGGAAAGGAAACGAACTTACAAAAGCAGCTTTTCCTCTTCTAAAATCAAGTGACATAAATTTTATTGGGAACGTTGAGGCACGCGATTTATTGTCGGGTGTAGCGGATGTTGTCGTTTGCGACGGTTTCTCGGGGAACCTTGTTCTAAAATCGGTTGAAGGAACTGCAGGAACTTTGTTTTCTTTGTTGAAGAAAGAGTTAACGAGTTCATTTGTTAATAAGCTTGCAGCAGGTGTTCTAAAGCCTAGCCTTAGAGGGATAAAGAGTCAACTGAGTTATTCAGAATATGGCGGAGCTGGATTATACGGTCTTAGGGCACCTGTCATTAAAGCTCACGGTTCATCTGACGCTACAGCTGTCTTTCATGCTATTAGGCAAGCTAAAGAGATGGTGGAGCATCAAGTCGTTACAATTATTAAAAATGAAGTAGCCAAAGTCGAAGAGAAAGTTTAGAGGAGGGATGACCTGTGCCAAAAATAGCTTTTTTATTTCCAGGACAAGGGTCTCAAGCTGTTGGAATGGGGCAAGAATTAATTAATGAGGAACAAGTAAGTCAAGCGATATTTGAACGTGCTGATCAAAAATTAGGATACTCATTATCTGAGATTATGCTTAATGGGCCTGAAGAAACGCTAAAACGTACGGAGAACACGCAGCCAGCATTAGTAACAATGAGTACGGCGGTACTTGAGCTCTTACATAAAGAGAACATTAAGCCTGATTTTGTAGCTGGGCATAGTTTAGGTGAATATAGTGCATTGGTTGCAGCAGGTGCGATGTCATTTGAAGATGCTGTATTTGCTGTAAGGAATCGTGGTTTATTTATGGAGGAAGCTGTTCCTTTCGGAGAAGGAGCTATGGCTGCCGTTCTTGGATTAGAAAGTAGCGTTCTTGGTGAAGTTTGCTCTAGTGTAAACCTTGAAACATCAGAAACTGCTGAACTTGCAAACTTAAACTGTCCAGGTCAAATTGTCATTTCCGGATCAGCAAAAGGAGTAGAGCTTGCTTCAGAAAAAGCAAAAGAAGCTGGAGCAAAAAGAGTGATTCCACTTCAAGTTAGTGGACCGTTTCATTCGAGTTTAATGAAGCCAGCAGCTGAGAAACTACAAACGATTCTTGGACAACTAACGGTTACAGACGCTTCCATTCCTGTTATTGCTAATGTATCAGCTAAAGGGGTGCAAGATGCAACGCAAATAAGAGAAAATTTAATTGAACAAGTGTATTCTCCAGTCCTTTGGGAAGATACAATTCGGACGCTTCTTGCAGAAGGAGTAGATTTGTTTGTAGAAGTGGGATCTGGTAACGTCTTATCAGGTCTTGTCCGTAAAGTAGAAAGAAGAGCCAAGGTGGTTGCTGTGAGTAACCGAGAAGGAGTGTTAAAAGTGAAAGAAATGTTAGAAGGGGTGACAGAATGATGTTACAAGGGAAAACGGCTATCGTTACGGGGGCTTCTCGTGGAATCGGACGAGCAACTGCTATTGAATTAGGTCGTAACGGGGCCAATGTAGTTGTCAATTATGCAGGTAGTCAGGAACGAGCTGAGCAAGTCGTTGCTGAAATAAAAGCATTTGGAGTAGACGCACTAGCTGTTCAGGCTGATGTTGCCAATGCTGAACAAGTGCAAGCAATGGTGAAGGAAACGATTGATGCATTTGGGCGTGTTGATATTCTCGTTAACAATGCAGGGATCACAAAAGATAATTTGATCATGAGAATGAAAGAAGACGAATGGGATGCGGTTATTAATACGAACTTAAAAGGCGTCTTTAATTGTGGAAAGGCTGTTACAAGACAAATGATGAAACAGCGCTATGGTCGTATTATTAATGTAGCATCAGTTGTCGGAGTTCTTGGAAATGCAGGACAAGCCAATTATGTGGCAGCCAAAGCGGGTGTCATTGGTCTTACAAAAACAATGGCAAGAGAACTTGCCAACCGCAATATTCATGTGAATGCAGTTGCACCTGGTTTTATTGAAACCGATATGACAGATGAGCTTGGCGAAGACATGAAAGGTCAACTTCTTTCACAAATTCCTCTTGCAACTTTAGGGAAGCCGGAAAGTATCGCCAACGTCATTCGTTTCCTAGCAAGCCCAGATGCCGACTACATGACAGGCCAAACCCTCCATGTAGATGGAGGAATGGTGATGTAGAGTTTAAATAAAAAGGGCGAATTTACCCTTTTTATTTAAACTCGAAGCAATGGTCAAGCCGCCGTAATGTTTTAAGCCTTTAGGAGCGGGTTTCTCCTAAAGGCGCACGGCGAGTGGAGCCATCGCAAGCATGATCGCACGAATAAGTTTAAAGGGAGCTTTTCCCTTTTGTAAACATGAAGCAATGATTCAAGCCGCCGTAATGTTTTAGCCTTTAGGAGTGGGTTTCTCCTAAAAGGCGCACGGCGAGAGAAGCCATCGCAAACGTGTTCGCACGGTTACGGGTAAGGATAGTTTTCCTCTTGAAAAAACTCAAGGCAAGAGTACTCTCCTTATTTTATAACAAACTTATAAATTTCAGGTTGACAGAAAGGGAGTTCATCGGTAAACTTTTCCTAGCCTTCAACACTAGCTTAAACATTTTAAGTTAGGTTAATTTTTGAGAGGAGGTGAACGAAACATGGCAGATACATTATCACGTGTTACGAAAATCGTTGTTGATCGTCTAGGTGTGGAAGAAGCAGAAGTGAAACCAGAAGCTTCTTTTAAGGATGATTTAGGGGCTGATTCATTAGATGTTGTTGAACTAGTTATGGAACTTGAAGATGAGTTTGATCTAGAAATCTCTGATGAGGAAGCGGAGAAAATTTCAACTGTAGCTGATGTAGTTGATTACATAAACAGCCGTCAGTAAGAAGAGAGTCCCATATGCTTTTGCCATGTGGGACTTGCTTTTCAATTTATTACATGGCCAATGAATTGTCTCATACAGTCAAGCGTTGGTTGCTAATTAATGATGTTGGAGGTAGCTATGCCACAATCTTCGAAATATCACCGAAAGTCGAAGTCCCATTATTCAAATGATCGAAGACGGGGAAATCGAAAGATGATTCTTACTGAAGAACAGAAAAAAAAGTTTGATGATTTAATGCAACGAACTGAGTTGACTTTTGAAAACAAAAAGCTACTTATTCAAGCTTTCACCCATTCATCCTATGTGAATGAGCACCGAATCTATTCTTTTCAAGATAATGAACGATTAGAGTTTCTTGGAGACGCCGTCCTTGAACTTTCTGTCTCGCAATTTTTATTTAAGAAATTCAAGACGATGAGTGAAGGGGATATGACAAAGTTACGTGCATCTATTGTCTGCGAACCTTCCCTTGCACAATTTGCTCAAGAGTTACACTTTGGCGAGATCGTCTTGCTTGGCAAGGGAGAAGAAATGACAGGCGGACGCGCTAGACCTGCTTTATTAGCAGATGTTTTTGAAGCGTTTATAGGTGCTCTTTATCTTGATCAAGGATTGGATTCAGTTTTCAAATTCTTGAATGATACGATGTATCCAAAAATTAATGATGGTGCTTTTTCTCATATGATGGATTTCAAAAGTCAGCTTCAAGAGTTCATTCAACGAGATAACCTGGGACAAATACAATACATCATTGTACAGGAACGAGGGCCTGCGCATAATCGAGAGTTTGTCTCAGAAGTGCAATTGAATGAATCTGCTCTTGGGATTGGTACAGGACGTTCAAAGAAAGAAGCGGAGCAACATGCTGCTCAACAAGCTTTAATGAAGTTAAGTGAGCAAGAGAAGCTAAAATAAAAAAATGTCCTCTCATGAACATAATCGAGAGGACATTTTTTTGTAGATGAAAATCTCTACTATTAGTCGAAATAGCGCAATTTATTTACGGAGTTTTCCTAATTCAGTGACAATTGCATCGAGCTCACTGACAGAGAAGGAAGATTTTTTTTGAATCATTTCATAAATATCGCGAAGCTCTTCGTACTGTTCGGTATCAAAGCTTTTGGAATTTAAGGCAGCTGCATTTACGATTTGTAACTTGTTTTTAATTTCCTCAATCATAAATTCAATATTATCGCGTGTGTTTGCATCTAAATTCATTTACTTATTTCACCCCTATGATGGTTTATGTATGTATCGTATCATAGACTTACCTGTTTGTCCTGTCCATCTGTAATAAAGGCACAGGCTGTGGTAAAATAGGTAAGTTGTTAATTAAAGTAAGGGGGAAGGAATATGTTCCTCAAGCGACTTGAAGTCGTTGGGTTCAAATCTTTTGCTGAACAAATCAATATTGATTTTGTACCAGGGGTTACAGCAGTGGTTGGACCAAATGGAAGTGGGAAAAGTAACATATCAGATAGCATCAGATGGGTGCTAGGTGAACAATCTGCGAAATCATTACGAGGATCAAAAATGGAAGATATTATTTTTGCTGGTAGTGATAGTAGGAAGCCATTAAACTACGCAGAAGTTAGTCTTATTTTAGATAATGAAGATCAGCATCTTTCAATAGATTATAGCGAAGTTAGTGTGACGAGGAGAGTTTATCGTTCGGGTGAAAGTGAATACTTGATTAATAAGCAAGCTTGCCGACTTAAAGATATCGTTGATTTATTTCTTGATTCAGGTTTAGGGAGAGAAGCTTATTCGATTATTGGTCAAGGAAAAGTAGAAGAGATTTTAAGCAATAAAGCTGAAGATCGTCGTGTGATTTTTGAAGAAGCAGCAGGTGTATTAAAATACAAAACAAGAAAAGTGAAAGCTGAAAAGCGATTGCACGAAACACAGGAAAATCTACACCGTGTAGAAGATATTTTGCATGAATTAGAAGGCCAAGTAGAGCCATTAGAAATTCAAGCTTCGATTGCTAAGGATTATTTACATAAACGCGATGAGTTAAAAGAAGTGGATATTGCTTTATTAGTACATGAAATAGATGAATTGCATGAAACTTGGACGTTTGAGAAAGAAAAGCTCCAGAATCTTTTACTAACATATGAGGAGCGACAAAAAAATCTTGAAGAGATGGAACAATTACGAATTTCGTTGCGTGAGAAAACGAGTCGGTTATCATCTCAATTTACAAAGTTGCAAGAGGAATTACTCTATGCAAGTGAAGAGCTTGAGAAGAGTGAAGGGAAACGAGAGGTGTTAAAAGAACGGAAAAAGAATGCTTCTCAAAACAAAGAGCAGCTCAAACGTTCGATCAATGATAAAACATCACAGTTAGAAAAGATTCTTGTTGAGTGGCAAAGTGAACAGGTTGCTCTAAAAGATGCACGACAGAAGTTATCTGCATTAAAAGAGGCGGTTGAAAAAAAGCAACAAGTTGTCGAACGTTCGGTTACGGATGTAGAAGAAGAAATTGATCAACTTAAGGCAGATTATATTGAAGTTTTAAATGAACAGGCGAGCATTCGTAATGAAAGACGTTATTTAGAAGAACAATTACAAATGCAAGAGGCAAGGCAGAATCGGCTATTAGTAGAAAATGAAGATCTACTCTCAACGCGAGAGGAACTTCTGACAAATCTTGAATCGGCTAAGAAAGAAGCTTCTTTGGAAGAAAGAGCTCTTGAAAAAATAGGTGAGGAATATCGAAGTTTGCTAAGGACCTATGAACAAGAGAAAGAGCGATATCAGAAGAAAGAAACAAAATTATATGAAACGTATCAAATGACACAGAAAATTCAATCTCGAGCCGATGTGTTGGAAGAAATGCAAGCAGATTTTTCCGGTTTCTTTCATGGTGTCAAAGAAGTATTAAAAGCAAGAGACGGTAAGTTAAAAGGTGTGGTAGGTGCTGTAGCAGAACTGATCCAAGTTCCAAAGGAATATGAAACGGCGATTGAAATTGCGTTAGGAGGTGCTTCTCAGCATATCGTAATGGAATCAGAGGCAGATGCAAGGCTAGCAATTCAATTTTTAAAACAAAATCGAATTGGCCGAGCAACCTTTTTGCCATTACCCGTAATTAAGCCTAAAGCAATCGCTGAATTTCAACTAAATCAACTTGCTAAACATTCTGCATTTGTCGGCGTTGCAGCCTCGCTGCTTTCCTATGAAAAGACGTATGAATCAGTTATTTCTAATCTACTTGGAAACGTGATTATCGCGAGTACTCTTCAAGGAGCAAATGAATTGGCCAAGATCTCCGGACACAGGTTACGAATTGTCACCCTTGAAGGTGATGTCGTTAATCCTGGTGGGTCAATGACAGGTGGTTCAGTAAAGCAAAAACAGACGCCGCTATTAGGTCGTAAAAGAGAGCTTGAAGATTTAAAAGAAAAACTACAAAAACTTAACAGTGTGACGGTGAAGCTTGAGGGTGAAGTAAGAGAATTAAAGCAAATGCGTGCTCAAAAAGAGCAAGCTTTAGAAGAGCTTCGAACGAAGGGTGAAAATGCTAGACATGCTGTTCAAGAAGCAAAGTCAACAGTTCGTGAACTCGAACGAGAGGTGGAACGATCCCAAGATCAATTCTCTCGTTTTGATCGAGATAAAGTAGGATATTCAGAGGAGATTAAGCGTCTGAAAAACCGGTTGTCAGAGCTTGAGGAATCTTCTGAAATCGCATCGGAACAAGGTGCTGAATTAGAAAATCAAGTAAAATACCTTGAACAGCAGCAATTAGAACAGCGAAAGTCAAGAGAAAATCTCCAAGAAGAATTGATTCAAGAGAAGATTGATTTAGCTACGGCAAAAGAAAGGTTTCATTCAGTCGAAGCGCGCTCAAAACAACTGACGTTAACAAAATCCAGGTTAGAAGATGAACTTAATGAACTTAAGGATCATTTTGAATTACTAGTTGGTGAAATGTCCGACCGTTCAAACGGAGAAACTAGCCTTGATGCCAGAATTGAAGAAGGTCGTAAACAAAAAGAAACCTTAACAAATGCCATTTCCAAAATGAAGAGTGAGCGTGAGGAAGTAGAATTGGCTTACGCTGAACTTGAGCACACGTTGAAAGTTCAGCAAACGGAACATGTAACTCTCTCTGACGAATGTCGTAAAATTGAGGTAAAAGTGAACCGAATGGATGTTGAGCTAGATAATCGGTTAACACATCTTCGTGAAGAGTATGAGCTTTCTTTTCAAGCAGCAAAAGAAAAATATGAGCTTACGATGCCTTCTGAAGAAGCGCGAACAAAAGTGAAGTTAATTAAATTAGCAATCGAAGAACTAGGAACGGTCAATTTAGGTGCTATCGAAGAGTATGAGCGAGTTCGAGAGAGATTTGAATTTTTAACAGAACAACAGAAGGACTTACTTACTGCTAAAACTACTTTGCATGATGTGATTGCAGAAATGGATACAGAAATGACCAAAAGGTTCCATGATTCTTATGTTCAAATTCGCGCTCATTTCCAAACTGTTTTTAGGGAATTGTTCGGTGGAGGTCAAGCTGATTTAGTATTAACAGATCCTGATAACCTGTTGGAAACAGGAGTTGAAATTCTTGCAAAACCACCGGGGAAAAAAATGCAAAACTTAGCCCTCTTATCTGGTGGAGAGCGTTCACTTACGGCGATTGGTTTACTTTTTGCTATATTAAAAGTCCGTCCTGTTCCGTTTTGTGTATTGGATGAGGTGGAAGCAGCTCTTGATGAGGCAAATGTTAGTCGATTTGCGAATTTCTTAAAAGACTTCAGTGAAGCTACTCAGTTTATCGTGATTACTCATCGAAAAGGAACGATGGAAGAAGCAGACGTACTGTATGGCGTCACGATGCAAGAGTCAGGTGTATCACGTCTAGTTTCAGTCAGGTTAGAAGAAACAAAAGAATTGTTAACACAAGAATAAGAACGCAGCTTTATTTATAAATACAAAAAATATATAAGGTAAGGTGAAAATATGAGTTTCTTTAAAAAATTAAAAGAGAAAATCACTAGTCAAACGACTGAAGTTACGGACAAGTTTAAAGAAGGACTTGAGAAAACTCGTGATTCATTTGTTGGACGCATGAATGAACTTGTTTATAAATATCGTAAAGTCGATGAAGACTTTTTTGAGGAATTAGAAGAATTATTAATTAGTTCCGACGTTGGTGTGACGACTGTTATGGAATTAATTGATCAATTAAAAGATGAAGTTCGCTTACGAAATATTAAAGATACAAAAGAAATTCAGCCTGTCATTTCAGAGAAACTTGCTGAGTTATTAGAAAAAGAGGGCGATGATACAAGTTTAAACATTCAAGAAAATGGGATGACGGTTATTTTGGTTGTAGGCGTAAATGGAGTAGGGAAAACAACATCAATAGGTAAATTAGCTCATCACCTTAAGCAGGAAGGTAAATCTGTTATGATGGCAGCAGGTGATACGTTCCGTGCAGGAGCTATTGAACAGCTTGAAGTATGGGGAGAGCGTGTAGGGGTTGATGTTATTAAGCAGCAAGAGGGATCGGATCCAGCTGCTGTTATGTATGATGCCTTACAAGCCGCGAAATCACGTAACATCGATGTTCTGTTATGTGATACAGCTGGGCGCCTTCAGAATAAAGTGAATTTAATGAATGAATTAGAAAAGGTAAAGCGTGTCATCGAACGCGAGGTTCCAGGAGCACCGCATGAAGTGTTGCTCGTTCTAGATGCAACAACAGGACAAAATGCAATGTCACAAGCAAAGACATTCGGTAAAGCTACTAACGTCTCAGGGATTGTTTTGACAAAGCTTGACGGAACAGCTAAGGGGGGAATTGTACTAGCGATTCGTCATGAACTAGATATTCCTGTTAAGTTTGTTGGTTTAGGTGAACAGATGGATGATCTTCAAGCGTTTGATGCAGAACAATTTGTTTATGGATTATTCCGTGAATTAGTCGAAGCAGAAGAGGTAGAAGAATAACCAGTTAGTTATCCTAGAGACCGTACAATTATAAGTGCGGTTCTCGTTTTATAACATAAATATCTATGATTTTTTAAGGGATCTGGGGCTACAGCTGATAGAAGCTTTTGTTATTGAAATGTAATGTTAAGAAAAAAACTTGACACTTAAACCTAGATGTTGTAACATGATATCTCGTAAAGGGAAATCACTTAACAAGGGGTTGGTTGTGTGTTAGATAAGACGTTTAGAATGAATTATCTTTTTGACTTCTATCAGTCGTTGCTAACACAGAAACAACGAAAATATATGTCATTGTATTATCTTGATGATTTCTCGTTAGGTGAGATTGCTGAGGAGTTTGAAGTTAGTCGCCAAGCCGTATATGATAACATTAAGCGAACAGAAGCAATGTTAGAAGATTACGAAAAGAAGTTGATGCTTTTATCGAAATTCGAGAAGCGTACAGAGCTTTTAACTCAAATGAAATCGGCAGTTGAAGAAAACGCGACTCCTGAAGAGATCATGTCACTGCTTGACTCTCTTGAGAAATTAGACTAGGAGGCGACAACATGGCATTTGAAGGTTTAGCGGAACGACTGCAAGGGACGTTAACCAAAATTCGTGGAAAAGGAAAAGTTAGCGAGACTGATGTGAAAGAAATGATGCGTGAAGTTCGACTTGCTTTACTGGAAGCGGATGTTAACTTTAAAGTTGTTAAACAATTCATTGCAAGTGTGAAAGAAAAAGCACTTGGGCAAGAAGTGATGAAAAGTTTAACGCCTGGACAACAAGTCATTAAAGTTGTTAACGAAGAGTTAACAGCATTAATGGGAGGAGAACAAAGCAAAATTGCTGTTGCGCCGAAGTCGCCAACGGTCGTTATGATGGTCGGGCTTCAAGGTGCTGGTAAGACAACAACTACAGCAAAACTTGCTAATCACTTACGTAAGAAACATAACAGACAGCCGCTGCTCGTTGCTGCTGATATATACCGACCTGCTGCAATTAAGCAGTTAGAGACGTTAGGAAAGCAACTAAATATGCCTGTCTTTTCACTTGGTGATCAAGTAAGTCCGGTAGAGATTGCAAAGAAAGCAATTGAGAAGGCAAAAGAAGATCATCATGATTATGTTTTAATTGATACAGCGGGTCGTCTGCATATAGACGAAACTCTTATGGATGAGTTAAGGCAAGTAAAAGAAATAGCTAAACCTGATGAGATTTTACTTGTTGTCGATGCAATGACAGGACAAGATGCTGTAAATGTTGCAGAAAGTTTTAACGAACAACTTGATGTAACAGGGGTAGTTCTAACAAAGCTTGATGGTGACACTCGTGGTGGTGCTGCCATTTCAGTTAAAGCTGTTACGAATACGCCAATTAAATTTGCGGGTATGGGAGAGAAAATCGACCAACTCGAACCATTCCATCCAGATCGCATGGCGTCAAGGATTCTAGGGATGGGTGATGTCCTCTCGCTTATTGAAAAAGCACAAACGAGTGTCGATGAAGAAAAAGCTCGTGAGCTTGAGAAGAAAATGCGTACAATGGATTTTACATTTGACGATTTCTTAGAGCAGTTAGATCAAGTTCGTAATATGGGTCCACTAGATGAGTTACTTAATATGATGCCAGGTATGAACAAAAAAGGCATGAAAGATTTAAAAGTTGACGACAAACAAATTGGCAAAGTCGAAGCGATTGTTCGTTCGATGACTAAGAAAGAAAAACAGGACCCAAGTATTATGAACGCGAGCAGACGTCGTCGGATTGCGAAAGGGAGCGGGACAACAATACAAGATGTGAACCGTCTTTTGAAGCAATTTGAGGATATGAAGAAAATGATGAAGCAAATGACCGGTATGACCTCTGGTAAAGGAAAGAAAAGAGGGAAAGGTCTTGGAGGTTTTAAACTTCCATTTTAACTTGAAATCCATTTTTCTAGTTGAAAGCTAGAAAAATTGATGATATTATAAACTATTGTGTTGAATATTTTTGGAGGTGTCCCACGAATGGCAGTAAAAATTCGTTTAAAGCGTATGGGTTCTAAGAAGGCCCCATTTTATCGTGTAGTAGTAGCAGATTCTCGCGCACCGCGTGATGGTCGTTTCATCGAGGAGATTGGAACGTACAACCCATTAACTCAACCGGCTAAGGTTGACATTGCTGAAGAGAAAGCACTTGACTGGATGTTAAAAGGTGCAAAGCCTTCTGATACAGTTCGTAACCTTTTCTCTAAAGAAGGTTTAATGGAAAAGTTACACAACGCAAAGAACCAGAAGTAATAAAATAGGAACCCAAAAGTTGTTGCTTTTGGGTTCTTATTGTAAGCAATGAGGAAGCCGCTGCAAAGTTCTTAGCTTTGAATAAGTTTGCAGAGCAGAGCCATTGCCTCTCCCTTTTTGATGACGTATTAAAAGGAGAATTAGATGAAAGCGTTAGTTGAGCACATTGTAAAAGCACTTGTCGATCAGCCTGATTTTGTTCAAGTTGAAGAAGTAGAAGAGGGACAAACCCTTAACTTACGATTAACCGTTCATCCTGACGATATGGGGAAGGTCATAGGGAAGCAAGGTCGAACCGTTAAAGCGATTCGTTCGGTGTTGTACGCCGCAGCACCATCGCAACGGGTACGATTAGACATCGTGGATTAGTAACGCAGTGAAAGGGTGAGGGATTAACCTCTCCCTTTTTCTATTATATAAATATTGAAATAGTGAGTATTTCTTGTTGTCTAGAGTAGGTTTTAGAAATGAAGTCTTTCTAACATAGTAAGTCACCTGCAATATATCATACGTTATTTCAGGGGTGCTAGATGAAACTATTACGTAAAATTGTTATAAAACAAGTGTTGACAGAAACAAAAAAGGCAGTGATGGTAACTAAATTTCAAGAGGAATTCACGCAATGCAAACGTGAAGTCGAACAGATGAAATTTCTTTTACATAAAGCAATAAGAGAATCAACTAGTAAGAATGAACAACAAGAAATACGTGCACGATATATGAAAGAAATAGAGAAACGAGAAGAAACTGCTCGGAGTATCTCTTTTAAAATCGAGCAGTTGGATAAACTAGAAATTGGAACAGAAATTCCTGATGGAACAGCAGAAGGTATTATTGAGATAAGAGAAGGAGACTCTTGGCCAAACTTAGAGCAAACTCCTGAGATTATCGTAAAAGATGGTGTTATTCAAGAAATTCGAGAAAGTAGGAATAATGATGACTGATTGGTTTAAAGTTGGGAAAATTGTCAACACGCACGGTGTAAGAGGAGAAGTTCGTGTCATTTCTTCAACGGACTTTGCCGAGGAGCGATATACGGTTGGAACGGAGTTAATGATTAAAGACGAAAATGGGAATCAGGAAGTGGTTGTTGTTCGTCATCACCGCCCTCATAAAAATTTTGATTTGCTTCAATTTGAAGGATTCCATTCCATTAATGATGTAGAACGGTTCAAGGGTTCCACGCTATACGTTTCTGAAGAATATTTAGAGGAACTAGAAGAAAATGAATTTTACTATCATGAAATTATTGGTTGTACCGTCATAACTGAATCAGGGGAAGAGCTTGGTAAGGTAAAAGAAATCTTTGCAACTGGTGCAAATGATGTTTGGGTAATACAACGATTAGGTGGAGGGAAAGATATATTGCTCCCGTATATTGAAGACGTTGTAAAAGATATAGATGTAGATAAAAAAGTTATCCGTGTTCATGTGCTAGAAGGGTTACTAGAATGAGAATAGATGTTTTAACACTGTTTCCTGAAATGTTTACGAATGTTTTTGGTTCCTCCATATTAAAGCATGCACAAGAGTCAGGTATTGTTCAATATCGGGCTGTTGATTTTAGGGATTATGCTGATAACAAGCACCGTAAAGTGGACGATTATCCGTATGGCGGCGGAGCGGGAATGGTCTTACGAGCGCAACCATTATTTGATGCTGTTGACGACTTAATAAAAGACGAGAAGAAGAGACCAAGGGTTGTTTTACTCTGCCCGCAGGGGGAACGATATTCTCAAAAAAAGGCCGAACAATTTAGTAAAGAGGATCATCTCATTCTTCTTTGTGGGCATTATGAAGGTTATGACGAGCGGGTGAGGGAGTATCTTGTTACTGATGAAGTATCTATTGGTGATTATGTATTAACTGGTGGCGAGCTTGGGGCAATGGTAATAGCAGATAGTGTTACTAGGTTATTACCAGGTGTGCTTGGAAATGCGGAATCAGCCATTACTGATTCATTTTCAACTGGCTTACTTGAGCATCCGCATTATACTAGACCGGCAGACTTTCGTGGAATGAAAGTTCCTGAGATCCTTTTGTCAGGGCATCATAAGAATATCGAGAATTGGCGTTCGCGTGAATCTCTTAAAAGAACTTGGGAAAGACGACCTGACCTACTAGAAGGAACAGCTTTGAGTGAGAAGGAACAAAAGTGGTTAGATGAATTTACTAGAAAAGAGTAAATAAAACTTGTGAACAGTGATCAGATATGATAATATAGATCTTGTGGCTTAAGGCCTGTTATTACGATGTTCCGCTGTAGTATAAAACTGACAAGAGCATCTGTATGGAAGGAGTGGAATTATATGAACAACATTATCCGTGAAATTACTAGTGAGCAACTACGTAGTGATCTTCCAGCGTTTCGCCCTGGTGACACTTTAGTTATCCACGTTAAAGTTGTTGAGGGAACTCGTGAGCGTATTCAGTTATTCGAAGGCGTTGTTATTAAGCGTCGTGGTACTGGAATCAGCGAAACTTTCACAGCGCGTAAGATTTCGTACGGTGTAGGAGTTGAGCGTACATTCCCATTACATTCACCAAAGATCGCTAAGATCGAAGTGAAGCGTCGCGGTAAAGTACGTCGTGCTAAACTTTACTACCTACGTAGCCTACGTGGTAAAAAAGCTCGTATTAAAGAAATTCGATAAAGAGCGAGGAAAAGAGCTTAGGAAACTAAGCTCTTTTTTAAATGAAACAAGCTTTTTCCAAATAGACATCTTATTCACTCCGAATATGATAGATAAAAACGACATCTAAACGTAGATGTGGTAAACTAATGCTTATGATTGTGATTTGTTACATATGGGGGCGTTAGCATGAGTAAGGAGAAGAAAGAATCATGGGAGTGGCTGAAAGCGGTCGTTATAGCACTTGTCCTTGCATTTGTTATTCGCCATTTCTTATTTGCTCCAGTTATTGTTGATGGAGAATCCATGATGCCAACTCTTGAACATACTGATAGAATGATTGTTAATAAAATAAGTTACACTTTTGGTTCTCCGGAACGGTTTGATATTATTGTATTCCATGCACCCGCTGGAAAAGATTATATAAAACGCGTCATAGGCTTGCCTGGAGATGTAATTGAATATAGGAATGATACACTCTATGTAAATGGAGAAGCAATAGATGAGCCTCATTTAGATGAATTAAAGCTAGCATCAACTGGGGAACGAGTTACAAGAGATTTTCAAGCAATTACGGTTCCTGAAAATGAGCTATTTGTTCTTGGGGATAACCGTGGTCGGAGTAAAGATAGCCGCGATATTGGAACGATTCATATTGATGAAGTAATTGGGAAAGCTAATGTAGTGTTCTGGCCTGTTTCTAATATTCGCATTGCCAAATAGGAAGGTGAAAGTTGTGACGATTCAATGGTTTCCTGGCCATATGGCCAAAGCAAGAAGAGAAGTCACCGAAAAGTTAAAATTTATTGATGTAGTAATTGAACTCCTTGATGCAAGAGTCCCATTAGCTTCACGTAATCCGATGATTGATGAGATTGTTTCACATAAGCCAAGGTTAATTTTACTTAACAAAGCGGACTTAGCCGACCATTCGGTGACGGAAAAGTGGAAAGCGTACTTTGAGGAAAAAGGTGCTATGGTTCTTGCTGTTAATGCGCAAACAGGGAAAGGAACAGAAAAGATACCTAATGCGTGTAAGCAGTTAGCAAAGCCAATCATTGATAAAATGATTTCAAAAGGAATGAAACCAAGAGCGGTTCGAGCAATGATTTTAGGGATCCCGAATGTTGGGAAATCGACACTTATTAATCGATTAGCTTCCAAACGAACTGCACAAGTCGGGGATCGTCCTGGTGTGACAAAAAAACAACAATGGATAAAAGTAGGGAAAGAATTAGAACTACTTGATACGCCAGGAATTTTGTGGCCTAAATTTGAGGATCAAATCATTGGCTATCGCTTAGCAGCAACTGGGGCGATTAAAGATGAATTATTAGATTTTCAGGATATTGCTTTATTTATATTAAATTATTTAAAGGATCATTATCCGACATCCGTTCAAGAACGTTATAAATTAGATCATGTACCAGATGATGGTTTGGCCCTTTTTGACGAAATTGGAAAGAAGCGAGGGTGCTTGTTAGGTGGCGGATATGTAGATTATGATAAGGCTGCTGAAATCATCTTAAGAGAGATGCGTTCCGGTACGTTAGGGAGAATTTCGCTAGAACAACCAGAAATAATGGTGAGCCGGTGATCGAGCCAATTAGGCTTTATGATCGGCTTTTTTTATTTGGCTTGTAGGATGAAGAAAGAAAAGAACAATAGATCATTTTTTTCTGTATAGGTTGATGAGATGATCCGAAATAATAATTAGAGGTGAATATATTGAACGTTTCCGTGAAAGAGCTAGAAGAGAAATTATTACATAGAAGAGAAATAGATGACGCTACGATTGAAATGTTAAAAAAGGATGAGCGTAAAGGAGTTCAAAGGTTACTAAAACGCTATGAAACAATGAAACAGAAAGAATTAGCGTTAGAACAAATGCATCTACAAATGACTGAATATGAATCCAATTTACGAAAAGAAGGATTTGTACATATTGCAGGATTAGACGAGGTAGGTCGCGGTCCGTTAGCTGGTCCAGTCGTAGCGGCTGCTGTGATTTTACCTTCTGACTTTAAATTACTTGGCTTAACTGACTCGAAGAAATTATCAAAGGAAAAGCGTGACATGTTCTTTGACGTGATCACAAATGAAGCAATTGCTTATTCAATACAAATGGTACATGCAGCTGAAATAGATGAGATCAACATTTATGAATCTACCAAACTAGCCATGTCAAGAGCAGTTAAAGAAATGAATTGTCAACCGGATCATTTATTACTTGACGCGATGAAACTGGATCTGCCTATCGGACAAACGTCGATCATTAAAGGGGATCAAAAAAGTCTGACAATTGCTGCTAGCTCTGTTTTGGCCAAAGTAACAAGAGATCGTTACATGGAGGAAGTGGCTCGTGAATTTCCTGGCTATGGATTTAGTAATCATGTTGGATACGGGACCAAACAGCACCTTGATGCCATATCTAAATTAGGAGTTACAAGGGAACACCGTAAATCTTTTAAGCCAATAGCAGAAGTCGTTTAATTGCCATGGACGGATCGACTTGAAGTTACACTATCTATACAAGAGGATACTTCTTTAGTCGAATTGTTAGCTGAGCTTGAAGTGAAACAATCAATTCCTTTTGAACTATATGAAATAGTTGCAGAGATCTTTGCTTTTGTTTATAAAATTGATCGAAATGGATAGAAGCTAGCATTGGTAGTATGAACAATCTTGGACATACTACCAATGCTAGCTTTTTTACATTGTAATAAAAGGAGGATGGCAATGAAGAATGAAAAAATCCCTAATGGAAAGTCAGAATCTTTATTAATCCATAAGGAAGAGTATGCACATGAATTCGGCATTCATCATTCTGTTCAAGAGACAGATGCGATGAGTAATATGACAAAAAAACGTTTAAATCAAAAGAAAAATAAGAAACAGGAGAAAACGGTAGATAAAATACAACGAGCCAATTCTAAAGACCATTCCAGTCCAAGTGATTAGGAGGTTTAATCATATATATTTCTCCAATTTATTCCTTAGTGAAAGGATTCAAATGTCGAATTTTTTAACTAATTTGAATTAGGGAGGGATTTCCCCCTCCCCAATTTAAGAAAACAATGGTAGAATAAAGAAGGATTCAGCCATTCAACCTCGAAAGTATTAGAATGGCATGAAAATACATGCAATTGATAGGAGGATGGAGAGAGAATGAATATCCACGAGTATCAAGGAAAAGAGTTGCTTCGTCAGTACGGTGTTGCTGTTCCGAATGGCAAGGTAGCGTTCTCGGTTGAAGAAGCAGTAGAAGCAGCAAAGGAATTAGGTTCAAAAATTAATGTTGTTAAAGCACAAATCCATGCAGGTGGACGTGGGAAAGCCGGTGGAGTAAAAGTTGCTAAAGATTTAGATGAAGTTCGTACATATGCAGATGAGATTTTAGGTAAGACACTAATAACTCATCAGACTGGACCAGAAGGCAAAGAAGTAAAGCGCTTACTTATTGAAGAAGGATGCGATATTCAAAAAGAATATTATATCGGTTTAGTATTAGATCGTGCCACTTCTAAAGTTGTTATGATGGCTTCTGAAGAAGGTGGAACAGAAATTGAAGAAGTAGCGGAAGCGACTCCTGAGAAAATTTTTAAGGAGATAATAGACCCAGCGGTCGGTTTGCAAGGATTCCAAGCTCGCCGTCTTGCTTTTAACATCAACATGCCTAAGGAATTAGTAGGGCAAGCAGTGAAATTCATGTTAGGTCTTTATAAAGTGTTTGTTGAAAAGGATTGTTCGATTGCTGAGATTAACCCACTTGTTACAACGGGCGATGGGAAAGTTATGGCGTTGGATGCGAAGCTAAACTTTGATTCTAATGCTTTGTACCGTCAAAAAGATATTTTAGCATACCGTGACCTTGAAGAAGAAGATGCAAAAGAAATTGAAGCATCAAAATACGACCTAAGTTACATCTCTTTAGATGGGAATATTGGTTGTATGGTTAATGGTGCAGGTCTTGCTATGGCAACAATGGATATCATTAAACATTACAATGGTGACCCGGCTAACTTCCTTGATGTAGGTGGCGGAGCAACGGCAGAAAAGGTAACTGAAGCGTTCAAGATCATCCTTTCAGATGAAAGCGTTAAAGGAATTTTTGTCAACATCTTTGGTGGTATTATGAAGTGTGACATTATTGCTGAAGGGGTGGTTGAAGCAACGAAGCAAGTTGGACTTGAAATACCTCTAGTTGTTCGTTTAGAAGGTACGAACGTTGACCTAGGTAAGAAAATTCTTAAAGAATCAGGTTTAAATATTACAGCTGCAGATTCAATGGCTGATGGCGCACAAAAAATCGTTTCATTAGTGAAATAGAAAGGCGGGACGAAAGATGAGTATCCTTATTAACAAAGATACAAAAGTTATTGTACAAGGGATTACAGGTGCTACAGGGTTATTCCATACACAACAAGCTATCGAGTACGGCACGAATATTGTTGGTGGTGTTACTCCTGGTAAAGGTGGAACAGAGGTAGAAGGTATTCCAGTATTTAATACAGTTAGTGAAGCAGTAAAAGCAACTGGTGCTAATGCATCCGTTATTTACGTACCACCTGCTTTTGCAGCTGATGCAATTATGGAAGCAACAGATGCTGAACTAGATTTAGCAATTTGTATTACCGAAGGAATTCCGGTAATGGATATGGTTAGTGTGAAGCGCTATATGGAAGGAAAGAAAACACGCTTAGTAGGACCAAACTGCCCTGGTGTTATTACACCGGAAGAATGTAAAATTGGAATTATGCCAGGATACATTCATAAAAAAGGTCATGTAGGAGTTGTCTCTCGCTCTGGTACTCTAACTTATGAAGCTGTACATCAATTATCAACAAATGGTATTGGCCAATCATCAGCTGTTGGTATTGGAGGAGACCCGGTAAATGGTACAGACTTCATCGATGTTTTAAATCTATTCAATGAAGACCCGGATACTTATGCTGTGATTATGATTGGTGAAATTGGTGGAACTGCAGAAGAGGAAGCTGCTGAATGGGTAAAAGCAAATATGACGAAACCTGTTGTTGGCTTCATCGGTGGTCAAACAGCACCTCCTGGAAAGCGTATGGGGCATGCTGGTGCAATTATTTCTGGAGGGAAAGGTACAGCTGCTGAAAAGATTAAAACGATGGAAAGCTGCGGCATAAAAGTAGCTGAGACACCTTCTGTTATGGGAGAAACGTTAATCTCTGTTCTTAAAGATAAGGGATTACTAGAAAAATGTACAACACATAAAGTAACGAACTAATTAAATAGAAGAAAGTCCTCTAACTTATGAGGGCTTTCTTCCTATTGAAAAAAAGGAGCTGGTCTCTTAATGTCTGAGTTTCGAAAACGGCTCATTCATATTCACAGTTGTTCGAGTGTTTCTAGAAATATGATACGTGCTATGCTAAATATAGACCCTCAATTACTGAAAATCTATGATTCCTCCGTTGCCCTCTTGCAGACGCATTTTAAGCTGTCGAATGAAAAGGCACAAACGATCCACGCTTATTTAAAACGTTCTTGTCCTGGTCAATACTTAAATTACCTTCAAGCTAAGAATATATTTGTTTATACCATTTTAGACTCAGAATACCCAGCTATATTAAAACAGATATATGACCCACCCCTTGTTTTGTATGGAATGGGGGTAAAAGACATTATTTTTTCAGAAAAGCGCCTCGCGGTCATTGGAACTAGAACACCCACATCAATAGGTAGCAAAACCGTTTCCGCTATTATTCCCCCCCTTTCAGAACAAGGCTGGACCATTGTTAGTGGTTTTGCTAGAGGAATCGATTCTTTAGCTCATTGGCAAGCACTACATTCAACAGGTCAAACGATTGCAGTTTTGGGTTCAGGCCATTCATTTATCTATCCAAAAGAAAATGTTCAATTATTTTCACAAATGTCGAAAAAACAATTAATTGTTTCTGAGTATCCACCTAATACCCCACCACAAAAATGGCATTTCCCTGCTCGAAATCGAATTATCAGCGGCTTATCTAAAGCTGTGCTAGTTATTGAAGCGAAAGAAAAAAGTGGCTCGTTAATTACGGCAGATCAAGCATTAGAGCAAGGTCGAGATGTGTTTGCTATTCCCGGTTCCATTCTTTCGCCACAATCGAAAGGTACAAACTTTCTGATTCAACAAGGGGCGAAACTTGTTATGAATGCAGATGACATCTTGCAGGAATTACAATGAAGAAACACGTCATTTCTACAAAAAATGACAAAAACCACCCTCGGCTTGTTTCAATAATTTCCATCTCTTGTTTGACAAATAGCAAAAGTCTGTTTAATAATAGGGAAGATTTTAATTATATCTTCGAGAGAGGGAGTTAATTACATGGCCGATTATTTAGTAATCGTTGAATCTCCCGCCAAAGCAAAGACCATTGGAAAGTATTTAGGGAAAAAATTTATTGTAAAAGCTTCAATGGGACATGTTAGAGACTTACCAAAAAGTCAAATGGGAGTAGATGTTGAAAAAAATTATGAGCCCAAGTACATTACAATACGTGGAAAAGGTCCCGTTTTAAAAGAATTAAAAACAGCTGCTAAAAAAGTTAAGCGAATCTATCTCGCGGCTGACCCCGATAGAGAAGGTGAAGCGATTGCTTGGCATCTTGCTCACAGTCTCGACATTGATGAGAATTCAGATTGTAGAGTCGTATTTAATGAAATTACGAAACAGGCAATTAAGGACGCTTTCAAAACGCCACGTCCAATTAATATGGATTTGGTTGACGCTCAGCAAGCTAGAAGAATTCTCGATCGTTTAGTTGGTTATAACATTAGCCCATTATTATGGAAGAAAGTAAAAAAAGGGTTAAGCGCTGGTCGAGTTCAATCAGTAGCAGTAAAGATGATTATTGAAAGAGAAAAAGAAATTCAGAGTTTTGTTCCTGAGGAATATTGGAGTATACCTGCACAGTTTTCGCTAGAAGCTGAAACGTTTGATGCTAAATTCTACGGGATTGAAGGAAAGAAACAAGAGTTAAAATCTGAAGAGGAAGTAAAAGCTGTTCTTTCAAAGCTTAGTAACAATCAATTCGATGTTACGTCCGTTAAAAAGAGAGAAAGAAAGCGAAATCCAGTGTCTCCTTTCACTACTTCATCATTGCAACAAGAAGCGGCTCGAAAATTAAATTTCCGAGCTAAGAAGACAATGATGATTGCCCAACAATTATACGAAGGAATTGAGCTCGATAAAAAAGAGGGTGCAGTTGGGTTAATTACTTATATGCGTACCGATTCTACTCGAATTTCGGAAACGGCTCAAGCAGAGGCAAAACAGTATATTGTAGAAAACTATGGAGAAGAGTTCACACGGAAGGAAGAACGTGCAGCTAAAAAAGATAAAAAAGCACAAGATGCCCATGAAGCAATTCGACCAACGTCTGTTTTCAAAGATCCAAAAACGGTTAAAGCTTATTTGTCTAGAGATCAATTAAGACTATACAAACTAATTTGGGAACGAATGGTTGCCAGTGAAATGGCTCCTGCGATCATGGATACGATGACGGTTGATATTGAGCAAAACGGGGTACAATTTAGAGCAACAGGATCAAAAGTCAAATTTGCAGGTTTTATGAAAGTGTATATCGAAGGTAACGATGACGGAAAAAAAGAAGAAGATCGTCTCTTGCCAAATTTAGAGGAAGGTCAAAAGGTTGAAAAGGTAGACATCGAACCCAATCAACATTTCACACAGCCTCCTCCGAGATATACAGAAGCTAGGCTCGTTAAGACAATGGAAGAGCTCGGGATAGGTCGCCCGTCAACATATGCACCAACGTTAGACACGATTCAAAGACGTGGGTATGTTGCCCTTGAGGACAAACGATTTGTTCCAACGGAATTAGGACAAATCGTATTAGAGCTCATCGTTGAATTCTTCCCAGAAATTCTAGATGTTGAATTTACAGCAAAAATGGAAAATGACCTTGATTCTATTGAAGATGGGCAACAAGAATGGATTCGAATTATCGATGAATTTTATCATGGGTTTGAAAAACGTTTAACAGTCGCTGAAGAAGAAATGAAAGAAGTCGAAATCAAAGATGAACCTGCTGGTGAAGACTGTGAAAAATGTGGTCATGAGATGGTTTATAAAATGGGCAGATACGGCAAGTTTATGGCGTGCTCAAACTTTCCAGATTGTCGTAACACAAAAGCAATTGTTAAAGACATAGGTGTGAAGTGTCCATCGTGTAAAGAAGGAAACATTGTTGAGAGAAAAAGTAAGAAACGTCGGATTTTCTACGGTTGTGATCGATATCCAGAATGTGAATTTCTTTCTTGGGATAAGCCGATTGCACGTCCTTGTCCAAAGTGTGGAAAAATGCTGGTTGAGAAGAAAACGAAAAAAGGTGTACATGTAGAATGCTCTGCATGTGATTACAAGGAAGATTCCAATTAACTCGTAGGTAAGTTGAAAATCTTGAAGTTGTTTCCTGTATTATGATAATATAGTTTAATGATAAAGAGAGAGGGTGGCTCAGGTCAAATGTCTTACCTCTAGTGCACAAATTGTGCTTACTAGACGGATGGATCTTTGTGAGCCACCCTCATTTCTACTGTAAGATGGAGGGATTATTTTGTCAGAACAACATGTTAACGTAATCGGTGCAGGGCTTGCTGGCAGTGAAGCTGCATGGCAACTTGCAAAGAGAGGCGTTACTGTCCATTTATATGAAATGCGTCCGGTTAAACAAACACCGGCTCACCATACTGATAAATTTGCTGAATTAGTTTGCAGCAACTCGCTTAGGGGTAATAGTTTAACAAACGCTGTTGGTGTTTTAAAAGAAGAAATGAGAAATTTGGACTCAGTTATCATTCGTTCAGCAGATGATGCTTCTGTACCTGCAGGGGGAGCATTGGCTGTAGATCGCCACGAATTTGCAGGTGCAGTTACAGAACGTGTCAAAAACCATCCAAATGTGACCGTCTACAATGAGGAAATTACTTCAATACCAGAAGGTCCAACAATTATAGCGACGGGGCCTTTAACATCTGAGCACCTTTCAAAACAATTGAGAGAGTTAACAGGTGAAGAATATTTATATTTTTATGATGCAGCTGCACCAATTATCGAAACAGAATCGATTGATATGAATAAAGTATATAAAAAATCAAGATATGATAAGGGAGAAGCTGCATATTTAAATTGCCCGATGACGGAAGAAGAATTCGATCGTTTTTATGAGGCCCTAATTGAAGCTGAAACCGTGCCTTTAAAAGAGTTTGAAAAAGAAATTTTCTTTGAAGGCTGTATGCCAATTGAAGTAATGGCTAAACGGGGTCGTAAAACGATGCTTTTTGGACCGATGAAGCCGGTTGGTCTTGAACACCCTGAAACGGGCAAAAGACCATTTGCTGTTGTTCAATTAAGGCAAGACAATACATCGGGTACTCTATATAATATTGTTGGATTCCAAACGCATTTAAAATGGGGTCCGCAAAAAGAAGTCCTGCAGTTAATACCTGGATTAGAAAATGCTGAAATTGTACGCTATGGCGTCATGCACCGAAATACTTTTATTAACTCTCCAAACCTTCTTAAACCAACATATCAATATAAAGATCGAGATGATTTGTTTTTTGCCGGTCAAATTACAGGCGTAGAAGGTTATGTTGAATCGGCTGCAGCTGGACTGGTAGCTGGTATTAATGCTGCAAATTATGTGCAAGGGAAAGAAATGATTATCTTTCCTGAAACAACCGTCATTGGCAGTATGGCTAACTACATTACGACAGCAAATAAAAAGAACTTCCAGCCTATGAATGCTAACTTCGGACTTCTTCCGCCATTAGAGGAACGTATTCGCGATAAAAAAGAAAGGTATGAACAGTTAGCAAACCGAGCGCTTGGCGCAATTCAGAATTTTGTGAAAAAAGTGTAAATATCGTTGTCAGAGCTACTAAATCATGATAGAATTTAGTAGCTCTGTGAGTATTAGGTGGTGTCCCGTATTTGTCAGAACAGTCCTGGCTAGATTTATTTATTACATACTTGCAACTAGAAAAGAATAGCTCTGTCCATACGTTGAGAAATTATAAGAATGATATAGAGGACTTTCAAAGCTTTATGAAGAGCTCCCAGATTTCTTCCTTTTCTGATGTAACCGTTAACGATATTCACAAATATACGTCGGTATTGTTTGAAAAGTATTCGGAGAAGACCATTGCTAGAAAGATATCTGCATTGAGAAGCTTTTATAAGTTTCATATGAATGAGGGACGGGTAAGAGAGAATGGATTCGCTGCAGTGGATTTACCAAAAAGATCTGAGCGAATACCGACATTTCTAAATGAAGATGAAATGAGTAAGCTTTTTTATGAAATGACGGGAAACAAGCCGCTTGATCAGCGAGACCGTGCGATTTTGGAATTGCTTTATGCTACTGGAATGAAGGTAAGTGAATGTAGCAAGATCCAAATCGAAGATATTGACTTCTCTATAGGAACTGTTTTGATCCAAGGGAAAAGGCGAAAAGAACGTTATTCACCGATTAATACATTTGCAATATTGGCATTGCAAAAGTATATTAAGGATGGACGTAAAGTACTTATACAAAAAGCGAAACAACATCATTCATCATTGTTTCTTAATTTCCGTGGTGGGGTGCTTTCAGATAGAAGCATTCGAACCATTGTTCATAAACGGATGAAGCATATAGCAAGTAGTAAAGAGCTTCGTCCGCAAGATATAAGATATTCTTTTGCTGCTCATTTATTAAATAATGGAGCTGATTTACGGGTTGTTCAAGAATTATTAGGACACGAACATTTTTCAACGACTCAACTTTATGCGCATGTTACAAAGAACCGATTGAAAGATGTATACAAACATTCTCATCCTAGAGCATAATTGGGGTGTAAGGAGGATATAGAGATGGATCAATCTTTTCACGCGACGACCATTTTTGCTGTTCAACATAATGGAGAATGTGCAATGGCAGGTGATGGCCAAGTAACATTCGGAAATGCTGTCGTGATGAAGCATACGGCAAAAAAAGTTCGAAAAATTTACCAAGGTAAGGTAATCGCTGGTTTTGCCGGATCAGTTGCAGACGCCTTTACGCTATTTGAAAAATTTGAAGGGCGTTTAGAAGAGTACAATGGTAACCTTCAACGGGCAGCAGTAGAGCTTGCAAAAGAGTGGAGAAGTGATAAGGTGCTCAGAAGACTTGAAGCTATGCTGATTGTCATGAATAAAGAGCATTTATTACTTGTGTCTGGAACTGGTGAAGTTATAGAACCTGATGACGGTATATTGGCTATTGGCTCTGGTGGAAATTATGCGTTGTCTGCTGGGAGGGCATTAAAAAAGCATGCTCCAGAGTTATCTGCAAAAGACATCGCACGTGCTTCCTTAGAAACAGCTGGTGAAATTTGCGTTTACACGAACTTGAATATTATCGTTGAAGAACTTAAATAGTGAACCGATACGGGATTGGAGAGTGCTATTGTGAAATCGAACTTAACCCCTAGAGAGATTGTTAACCGCTTGAATCAGTTTATAGTAGGTCAGGAAGAAGCAAAAAAGTCAGTGGCTATTGCATTACGGAATCGCTACCGTCGAAGTTTACTTGATAACAAGATGAAAGACGAGATCACTCCAAAGAACATCTTAATGATCGGACCTACGGGTGTAGGTAAGACAGAAATAGCTAGAAGGTTAGCAAAGCTAGTTGGCGCCCCTTTTGTAAAAGTAGAGGCAACAAAGTTTACAGAAGTTGGTTATGTTGGACGTGATGTCGAATCAATGATCAGAGACCTGGTAGAAACAAGCGTTAGAATCGTTAAAGAAGAAAAAACGCATCAAGTACGAGGTCAGGCAGAAATGAATGCGAACGAACGCATTGTTGAGTTACTTGTTCCTAAAGCGAAAAAACAATCTTCATACAAAAATCCATTTGAAATGATTTTTGGCGGGCAACAAGGAACACAAGAAGTTGAGCCAGACCAAATGGAAGAAACAAATATAGCAGAGCGTCGTAAGCAAATGGCGCATAAGCTAGCCTTAGGCGAGTTAGAAGACCATATGGTGACAGTGGAAGTCGATGAACAGTCACAAGGCTTTATGGATATGTTCCAAGGTCAAGGCATGGAGCAAATGGGAATGAATATGCAAGAAATGCTAGGTGGTATGCTTCCAAAGAAGAGGAAAAAGAGACGTTTACCAGTATCTGATGCAAGAAAAGTTCTTATAGAAGAAGAGGCTCAGAAATTAATTGATATGGATGAAGCCACTCAAGAAGCCGTTTCAAGAGCGGAACAACTTGGAATCATCTTTATTGATGAGATCGATAAAGTTGCGAGCAAAGGACAACAGTCGGCTGATGTCTCACGTGAAGGGGTTCAACGTGATATTTTGCCAATTGTGGAAGGATCTACAGTTGTTACGAAACATGGCTCAGTAAAAACCGATCATATTTTATTTATCGGTGCAGGGGCGTTTCACATGGCAAAACCGTCAGATCTTATACCAGAATTACAGGGGCGTTTTCCAATTCGAGTTGAGCTTAATAATTTAACAGTAGAAGACTTTGTTCGGATATTAGTCGAACCAAACAATGCTCTAATTAAGCAATATGTAGCACTTCTTGAAACGGAAGGTATAAAAGTGACGTTTTCGGACGAAGCTGTTCATAAGATTGCGACAATTGCAACGGAAGTCAATCAAGAAACGGAAAACATTGGTGCAAGACGATTACATACGATTCTAGAGCGTTTATTAGAGGACCTTTCGTTTGAAGCACCAGATATAAATTTAGAGGAAATAGTCATCACACCAGAGTATGTAGAAGAAAAATTAGCTTCTATTGCGAAAAATCGAGATCTTAGCCAATTTATTTTATAAGTTGCAGGAGGAGAAATTATGGATTTATTAACTAGAACGAGAAAAATTAATGAAATGTTACAAAAAACGGGCGTGCAGCATGTCAATTTCAAAGATATGGCTGAAACACTTCGTGATACGATCAGTGCGAATATCTTTGTAGTTAGTCGTCGTGGGAAATTGTTAGGGTATGCTATTAAGCAAGAAATTGAAAACGAACGAATGAAGAAAATGTTAGAAGATCGTCGCTTTCCAGAAGAGTATACTGATGGACTATTTAAGATCGAAGAAACATCAGCTAACCTAGATATCGAAAGTGAGTACACTGCCTTCCCAGTAGAGAATAAAGATTTATTTAGCAGCGGCCTTACAACAATTGTACCTATACAAGGTGGAGGTCAACGTCTTGGTACATTAATCCTAGCTCGCTTAAATGATTCATTTAATGATGATGACCTAATTCTAGCTGAGTACGGGGCTACTGTAGTTGGAATGGAAATTCTTCATGAAAAAACACAGGAAATTGAAGAGGAAGCTAGAAGCAAGGCAGTGGTACAAATGGCTATTAGTTCACTTTCTTATAGTGAGCTAGAAGCTGTTGAGCATATTTTCCACGAGTTAGATGGGAAAGAAGGACTTCTTGTGGCAAGTAAGATCGCTGATCGAGTTGGAATTACTCGTTCTGTAATTGTTAATGCTCTTCGTAAACTTGAAAGTGCGGGTGTCATTGAATCTCGTTCTTTAGGAATGAAGGGGACATATATTAAAGTACTCAATGATAAGTTCCTCGTTGAACTAGATAAGTTAAAAGCTAAATAGGTTTAATTAAGGGAATAGAGCGTATGTTATGTACGTTCTTTTTTTTGCTCTATAATATTTGTTGGGATTAAGAAACTATATCCCTCCAATTATGAAAGAAGAAAAGGGCGCAGATATATATCAACAGTCAGATACAGCAAAAGTGATTGCACTATCGAAAAAAGGATTAGATAAAGGACAAATTGTTAAAAAATTAGGTTTAGGAAAAGGTGAAGTAGAGTTAATGTTGAAATTTTATCGTTAATGTCTAATTCTGCTTGCAACAAGGCTTTTGATATGATATATTAATCAACGGTGTTAATCACACACGCCCTCTAATTTATGTGATGGTGCTGATATTTCAGTGTCGCATAGAGATGATGAGAGCGGAGGAAAAAAAAACCAATTTTAAAGGAGGTGTTTGATGTGGCAGTAATTTCCATGAAGCAATTACTAGAAGCTGGGGTACACTTCGGTCACCAAACTCGTCGTTGGAACCCTAAGATGGATCGCTACATCTTCACAGAACGTAACGGTATTTACATTATTGATTTACAAAAAACAGTAAAAAAGGTTGAGGAAGCGTATAATTTTGTACGTGACTTAGCAGCTGACGGAGGAAAAATCCTTTTCGTTGGTACGAAAAAGCAAGCTCAAGATTCTGTTAAAGAAGAAGCTGAGCGTTGTGGTATGTACTTCATTAACCAACGTTGGTTAGGTGGTACATTAACGAACTTCGAAACAATCCAAAAGCGTATTACTCGTCTTAAGAATCTTGAGAAGATGCAAGAAGACGGTACATTCGATGTTCTTCCTAAGAAAGAAGTTATCCTTCTTAAAAAGGAAATGGAGCGTTTAGAAAAGTTCTTAGGCGGTATCAAGGATATGCAAGGAATTCCTGACGCACTTTTTGTTATTGATCCTCGTAAAGAGCGCATTGCAATTGCGGAAGCTCACAAATTGAACATTCCAATCGTTGCGATTGTAGATACAAACTGTGACCCTGATGAAATTGATTATGTAATTCCAGGAAACGATGATGCAATTCGTGCTGTTAAACTTTTAACAGGTAAAATGGCAGATGCAGTAATCGAAGCTACTTCTGGTGAAGAAGAAGCAACTGAAGTTGAAGAAACAACAACAGCTTAATTTCATTTACTAAAAAAGGGTGGTAAAGGGGGATTACCCTTTTGCCATCTTTTTTTGTAAATTTGATTACTTTTCGCAAGTAATTTTTGTTTATTCGTTCATGTACGTGTACATACTGACACTATTAAGGAGGCGTTTTGAATGGCTGTAACAGCAAGTATGGTAAAAGAATTGCGTGAAAAAACTGGCGCAGGAATGATGGATTGTAAGAAGGCATTAACTGAAACTAATGGTGATATGGACAAAGCGGTAGATTTTCTTCGTGAAAAAGGAATTGCAAGTGCTGCGAAAAAAGCTGATCGTGTAGCAGCTGAAGGTCTTGCTCTTGTAAAGTCTGAAGGAAACAAAGCAGTTATCGTTGAAGTTAACTCTGAAACAGACTTCGTAGCTAAAAACGAGAACTTCCAAAAACTAGTTGGAGACCTAGCTTCACACCTTATTTCTAACTCTCCTGCATCTGTTGAAGAAGCTCTAGAGCAACCATTTGCAGATGGACAATCTGTTCAAGAATACATCAATGCTTCTATTGCGAAAATTGGAGAAAAAATTTCTTTGCGTCGCTTTGAAGTTGTAGAAAAAGAAGATGGTGACGTATTTGGTGAGTACCTACATATGGGTGGACGTATTGGGGTCCTTTCAGTAGTGGGTGGATCAACTGATGCTGAACTTGCAAAAGATATTGCAATGCACGTAGCTGCAATCAATCCAACATATGTTTCTCGTGATGAAGTGTCACAAGAGGAAGTTGAACGTGAGCGTGAAGTGTTAACGCAACAAGCATTAAATGAAGGCAAACCAGCTAATATCGTTGAAAAAATGGTAGAAGGTCGTCTTTCTAAATATTTTGAGCAAGTATGTCTATTAGATCAACCATTTGTTAAAGATGGGGATCAAAAAGTTGGTAAATTTGTTCAAAACAAAGGTGCTTCTGTAAAAAGCTTTATCCGTTATGAAGTTGGAGAAGGCATGGAAAAACGCGAAGAAAACTTCGCTGAAGAAGTAATGTCTCAAGTTAAGAAGTAAATTTTTGCGAGTAGGGGCACAGTGTGTCCCTTTTTTCAGAGAGAATACAACAACTTCAACTCATGTCGGAGGGTTTTCATGCAAACATATAAACGAGTAATATTAAAGCTAAGTGGTGAAGCATTAGCGGGAGAACAAGGGTATGGAATTGACCCAATTGTTATTCAATCTGTAGCGAAACAAATTAAAGAAATTGTTGAACTGCAAGTAGAAGTGGCTGTTGTTGTCGGCGGTGGTAACATTTGGCGTGGGATGGCTGGAAGTGCAAAGGGCATGGACCGTGCGACAGCAGATTATATGGGAATGCTAGCAACGGTGATGAATTCATTAGCTTTGCAAGATAGCTTAGAGGATATCGGTTGTGAGACACGTGTACAAACATCGATTGAGATGCGACAAGTAGCTGAACCGTATATTCGTCGCAAGGCGATTCGCCACCTTGAAAAGAAACGTGTTGTTATTTTTGCTGCGGGCACTGGGAATCCGTATTTCTCAACAGATACTACAGCTGCGTTAAGAGCTGCTGAAATTGAAGCTGAAGTTATCTTAATGGCGAAAAACAAAGTGGACGGTGTTTATAGTGCAGATCCATCAGTTGATGCAAATGCGAAGAAATACACGAAAATTTCTTATATGGATGTCCTAAAAGAAGGATTAGCAGTAATGGATTCAACAGCTTCTTCATTATGTATGGATAATGACATACCGTTGATTGTCTTCTCTATTATGGAAGAAGGAAATATTAAGCGAGCAGTTCTAGGTGAAGAAATTGGTACATTAGTTAGGGGGAACTCATAATGTCAGCTGAAGTAAAAAAAGATGCCGAACAACGCATGGCAAAAGCAATTGAATCTTTAAACCGCGAGTTAGCTAAATTAAGAGCAGGGCGCGCGAATCCAGCGTTACTTGATCGTGTTACAGTAGAATATTACGGTGCTGAAACACCACTTAATCAACTAGCAACGATTTCAGTTCCTGAAGCTAGATTACTTACTATTCAACCATTTGATAAATCATCGATTGCAAATATCGAACGTGCAATTCAAATGGCTGATCTTGGGTTGACTCCTTCAAATGATGGAACGGTAATCCGTATTCAGATCCCTCCATTAACGGAAGAGCGCCGTAAGGATCTGGTTAAGTTAGTAAAAAAAGCAGCCGAAGAGGCAAAGGTAGCTGTACGTAATGTTCGTCGTGATGCAAATGATGATTTAAAGAAACGTCAAAAAGATGGCGAAATGACGGAAGATGAGCTTCGTCGCAGCACGGATGATGTTCAAAAATTAACAGACAAAAATATTGCGCAAGTAGATGAGGTAGCAGAAAAGAAAGAAAAAGAAATCATGGAAGTGTAAGCAAGTTCCATGTAAAATAGACATAGTAAAAGACCCTCTTTTATTCTAGGGGGTTTTTTACACTTTCTTAGTGGTTATGAGTCTTCGAAAAAAAGGCAAAGCTAAATGAAGATGAACCTGCTGCTTACATAGATGGAGGGCGCAAACATGCTTGAAAAGTTAACAAAATGGAAATCAACTATGTCATCGCAAGAAAAAAGCAAAGATATAGATGATATAAATGTCCCTAAACACATAGCTATTATTATGGATGGAAATGGACGCTGGGCAAAACAGAAAGGCTTGCCACGTATAGCTGGACATCGAGAAGGTATGAAAGTCATTAACAAAATCGTTCGCAAAGCTGACGATCTTGGTATTGAAATCTTAACATTATACGCATTTTCAACAGAAAACTGGAAACGGCCGAAGACGGAAGTTGACTATTTATTAAAGTTGCCTGAACGTTTTCTTAATAAAGAATTACCAACCCTAATAGAAAAAAATGTGAAAGTGCGTTTAATGGGGAGTATTGATAAATTACCAGAACATACAAAGAAAGCTGTTGCAAAAGCGGTAAAAGATACAGAAAACAACACGGGATTGGTTTTAAATTTTGCTCTTAATTACGGAAGTCGTTATGAACTTATGAATGCTGTAAAAGAGATTGCACAGCAAGTTGAAAGGGGATCATTGCAAGCCTCTGAAATTGATGAGTCTGTTCTAACAGAGCACCTTATGACTGCAGAGTTGCGTGACCCAGATCTTCTAATTCGTACTAGTGGAGAACTACGGCTTAGCAATTTTATGCTTTGGCAAGTGGCGTATAGTGAGTTTTGGTTTACAGATGTTCTATGGCCAGATTTTAACGAGCAGCACCTAGTAGAAGCCATTTCCGTCTATCAAAAAAGAGCGCGGAGATACGGTGGCGTTTAAAGGGGCGAAGTAATATGAAACAGAGAATTGTTACGGGAATAATAGGTGGAGCTGTTTTCGTTACGATGGTTTTGCTTGGTGGGTGGATTTTCTCCTTGTTTATTTCAATCTTAGCGTCGGTAGCTATGATTGAATTGTTGAAAATGAAAAGAATCGCGCCTATTTCGATTATGGGGATCATTAGTCTTTTATCGATGTGGTTATTATTAGTTCCAACAAACTGGTTTGAACAAGTTGTTCCGTCACATTTTACAAAAGTAGAAATTTTTATTTTTGTTATATTAGTTTTGCTTATGTTTACAGTTATAACGAAAAATACGTTTACATTTGATCAAGTTGGTTTTGTCATACTGTCATCTGTATATGTGGGTTTTGGCTTTCATTACTTAATTATGACAAGAGAAATACCGGATTATGGAGTGTATCTTGTGTTTTTTGTTTTGGTTATCATTTGGACAACCGATTCAGGTGCTTATTTTGTCGGGCGTAAGTTTGGGAGAAATAAATTGTGGCCAGATATCAGTCCGAAGAAAACAATTGAAGGGTCAATAGGTGGCATAATAGCTGCTGTTAGTATAGGATCTGCTTTTTATTTTTATTTTCCAATCTTCCCTAGTTATATTACGGCACTATTCGTAATTATTGTTGCTTCAGTATTTGGCCAATTGGGCGATTTAGTTGAATCTGCGTTAAAAAGGCATTATTCTGTAAAGGATTCAGGCAATGTTCTACCAGGACATGGAGGGATTTTAGATCGGTTTGACAGTTTGATATATGTTATGCCAATATTACATTTGCTTCAGCTAATCTAAGATAGAAAAAAGGGAAATTGATTTTATAATAGTAGGTGAAAAAGTGAAGCGTATAAGTTTGTTAGGGGCTACGGGTTCAATCGGAACACAAACATTAGATGTGATTCGTAAACATCCAAAACATTTTTCAGTAAAGTCGATGTCAGTGGGAAGAAATATAGATCTTGCGTTACAACAAGTTCATGAATTTGCTCCAGCACTTTTGTCAGTACAATCGAAGGAGGATTATGATAAACTAATTCATAATGTTCCTAAAGAGACGAAGGTTGTTTATGGAACAGACGGGTTAGTGGAAGTTGCAACGACACCAGACTCTGATATACTCGTTAATGCCGTTCTCGGCAGTGTGGGCTTGTCGCCGACGCTTGCTGCGATTCAGGCAGGAAAAACGATAGCTATAGCTAATAAAGAAACATTGGTAACAGCAGGGCACATTGTTACTGATGCTGCGAGCCGCCATAATGTCTCACTGATTCCAGTGGATAGTGAGCATTCGGCTATTTTTCAAGCATTAAATGGAGAAAATATTAATGAGGTAGATCGCTTAATCTTAACAGCGTCTGGTGGGAGTTTCCGAGATAGATCACGTGATGAATTAGAAGGTGTTACTGTTTCGGAAGCTCTAAATCATCCTAATTGGTCAATGGGGGCAAAAATTACAATTGATTCAGCCACAATGATGAATAAAGGGTTAGAGGTTATTGAAGCGCACTGGCTATTTAATATTCCATATGAGAAAATTGATGTTGTCTTACATAAAGAAAGTATTATTCATTCAATGGTTGAGTACATAGATGGAAGTGTGATTGCCCAACTAGGAACTCCCGATATGCGTGTACCTATTCAATATGCGTTAACATACCCAGAACGGTTTGATTCTATATCAAATGAACGACTACATCTATGGGAAATCGGTTCTTTACATTTCAAAAAGTTAGATATGGATAGATTTCGCTGTATGAGGTTTGCCTATGAAGCAGGGAAGGCTGGGGGAACGATGCCAACGGTCTTAAACGCTGCAAATGAGATAGCTGTTGCATGCTTTTTAGAGGGACGTATATCTTTCTTAGAAATTGAGCATGTAATTGAGAAAGCTCTTGAAGAACATACCGTAATTAACCAGCCCACACTAGAAGAGATAATAAAAGTTGATGCCGAGACGAGGGCCTTTATCCACTCTACCATCAAATAAGAAAGGTGGACGATTAACTGATGAATACGTTAATATCAGTCATAATTATTTTTGGACTACTTGTTTTCATTCACGAATGGGGGCATTTATACTTTGCCAAACGAGCAGGTATCTTATGTCGGGAGTTTGCTATTGGGTTTGGGCCTAAGATTTTTTCTTTTAAACGTAATGAAACAGTGTATACCATTCGTCTGCTTCCGATAGGTGGATTTGTTCGAATGGCTGGCGAAGATCCTGAAATGATTGATATTAAGCCAGGTTATGAAATAGGTCTTGTTTTTAATGCAGCAAGAAAAGTTAGTAAAATAATTGTTAATAACAAGTCCAAGCATCCTGAAGCACTTGTCGTACAGGTAGAAAAAATAGATTTAGAACACAAACTTATTATTGAAGCTTATAACGACGAAGGGGAAAGAATCCAATATCAAGTTGATGAACAAGCAGCTCTTGTACAAGATGAGCAAGAAACGCAAATCGCTCCTTGGCATCGTCAATTTGGGTCTAAGACAGTAGGTCAACGTGCACTTGCTATTTTCGCAGGACCAATGATGAATTTCATTTTAGCTGTAGCTATTTTGATTGCCTTTGCATTGTTCCAAGGAATGCCTGTAGATGAAGCACGTATTGGTGACGTTACACCAGATAGTGCAGCTCTTGAAGCAGGCTTACAAGAAGGAGATCAGGTTTTTTCGATAGATGGACAACCGATTGATAATTGGGAAGAGATGACAGCAATTATTCAGCAACATCCAAATGAGTCCATTGTTTTTGAAGTAGAGCGTAACGGTCAAACGCTAACGATTCCCGTAACACCTGATGAAAGAGTGGGACAATTTGGTGATCCAGAAGGATTTGTTGGGATTGCTAGGCCAACTGAATTCTCGTTAATGGGTTCGATTGTTTTCGGCTTTACGCAAACGTATATGTTTATGACAATGATTTTTGAAGTACTTGGTATGATTGTAACGGGGAATTTTTCATTAGATTATGTAGCCGGTCCTGTTGGTATTTACAATTACACAGGAGAAGCCGCGGCGATGGGGATCTTTGTTTTAATGCAATGGGCAGCTGCACTTAGTGTTAACTTAGGAATTATTAATTTGCTCCCTATACCTGCAATGGACGGTGGACGTTTAATCTTTATTGGGCTTGAAGCAATTAGAGGAAAGCCGATGGATCCACAAAAAGAAGGACTAGTTCACTTTATTGGATTTGCTTTACTCATGCTATTAATGATTGTTGTAACATGGAACGATATTAATAAATTTTTCATGTAAGTGAAATGACAAGTGGGAAAGGACTTAAAAAATGAGACAAAGGAATTATTTAACACCTACATTACGGGATGTACCAGCTGATGCAGAAATAAAAAGTCATCAGCTTATGCTAAGATCAGGACTTATTCGCCAAACGGCTTCTGGAATATATTCATACTTGCCTTTAGGGAAAAAAGTACTTAGGAAAGTTGAAGAAATTATTCGGAGTGAAATGGACGAAGCTGGGGGACAAGAAGTACTTATGCCAGCTATTCAGCCTGCTGAACTGTGGGAAGAATCTGGTCGTTTAGGTGATTATGGTCCAGAGCTTATGAGGTTGAAAGACCGACATGAGCGTGACTTCGTTCTTGGTGCTACCCATGAAGAAGTAATTACAACTCTCGTTCGTGACGATGTGAAATCTTACAAAAAGCTTCCGATGAACTTATATCAAATACAAACGAAATATCGTGATGAAAGAAGACCTAGATTTGGTGTACTTCGTTCACGTGAATTTATTATGAAGGATGCATATTCATTTGATACATCACAAGAAGGGCTTGATAAAAGCTATCAAGATATGTATTCCGCTTACCAAAATATCTTCTCACGTTGCGAGCTTGATTTTCGTGCGGTTGAGGCTGATTCAGGAGCAATTGGCGGTACGGATACTCATGAGTTTATGGTTCTTAGTGAAATTGGCGAAGACACGATTGCATATTCTGATCAATCAGATTTCGCTGCGAACATTGAAATCGCTCCTGTGTTCGTGAAGTATGACAAGTCGTCTGCAGAACCGTTAGCTCTTGAAAAGGTTGACACACCAAATACAAAGACGATTACTGAACTTACATCGTTTTTACATGTGAATTCGAGTGAAACAATAAAGTCGCTTCTCTTTATTGTGAATAAAGAACCAGTGCTTGTTCTTGTACGTGGAGATCATGAAGTAAATGAGATTAAAGTAGGCAATGCCCTTGGAAAAGCAGTAGTAGAACTGGCTACTCCAGAACAAACAGCTAATATTTTAGGTTGCGAAACAGGATATATTGGGCCAATTGGTGTACCTAGTTCAGTAAAGATCATTGCTGATAGTGCTGTTGAATTTATTACAAACGGTGTTTGCGGAGCGAATGAAAAGGATAAGCATTATAAAAATGTTAATCCAGGTCGAGATTTTGAAGTTGCATGTTATGAAGATCTTCGTCTTATTCAAGAGGGCGATCCCTCTCCAGATGGTAAGGGTACGATTCAATTTGCCAAAGGAATTGAAGTTGGGCATGTGTTTAAACTTGGGACAAAGTACAGTGAGGCTCTCGGAGCAACATACTTAGACGAAAATGGAAAAACACAAACGATGATTATGGGTTGTTATGGTATCGGTGTATCCAGGACAGTGGCTGCCATTGTTGAACAACATCATGATGATAATGGAATTGTTTGGCCAGTCTCTGTTGCTCCATTTGATCTACATTTAGTTACGATAAATGTAAAAGATGAAGATCAAAAAAATCTTGGGGAAGAGCTTTATCAAACTTTAAAACAGGAACGGTATGATGTATTATTTGATGATCGCCCTGAGCGTGCAGGTGTGAAGTTTAAGGATTCAGATTTACTAGGCTTACCAATTCGAGTTGGTGTTGGTAAGAAAGCTTCTGAAGGAATTGTTGAGTTGAAAATAAGAAAGACTGGGGAAATGATTGAAGTCCATGTCTCTGACTTACTTGATACGTTAAAAAAGCTGCTAAGTAAATAACCTACAGTTATATATTTATGTTAAAATGGTATCTCATCTCAATGAGGTACCATCTCTTTTCATGTAGAAAAAATCAAATTAAAATAGAAATAAGATTTAAAGAGCGGGGAGGTTGTTTGGATGTCACAAGATGAACAAATACGTAAGGAACGACTTCAGTTGCTTCTCCAACAATTACAAATGCCCGACCAACTAGTTAATACACATTTTCAAGATGCACTAATTAGAAAGTTAGTGATCTCGAAGGAAAAAAGGGCGTGGCATTTTCATATTGAAGTACCTGTTGTTGTACCAGCTCAAGTTTATGAATTATTTGCTGAGAGATTAAAAGTAACATTTGAACATATAGCCACTGCTACTTTTACATTTCACTATCAACGCCTTCAGTTAGAGGAGTCAGAGTGGATTGATTATTGGCCGTTTATCATTTCAAAATTATCACAAATCTCGGATGGGATTCGTGAATTATTGAGAAAGCAAGCACCGAAGTATGATGGGAAAAGGCTTGTTATCCAAGTGCGTAATGAGACAGAAGCTGTTGCACTAAAGAGGAAACTATCTGAACCCTTTCAAACAACACTTGTTCAACTGAGTTTACCGCCTGTCAATATCGATACACATATTCATGAATCAAAACAAGAGTTTGAGAAGTTTGTTGAACAGCGAGAGCAAGAAGATCATTCAAAAGTGGTCGAAGCAATTTTAGAGAAGAAGAAAAACGAACAGCAAGCTGAAAAAGAGCTTAGTGGCAAGCCGTTAGTCATTGGTTATCCGATTAAAGACGAGCCTATGCCGCTAGAGGCAATTATAGATGAGGAACGACGAGTCACTGTACAAGGTTACGTATTTGATGCAGAAACTAGGGAACTAAGAAGTGGACGAACGTTATTAACCTTTAAAATTACTGATTACACAGATTCGATCCTAGTTAAAATGTTTTCAAGAGACAAGGAAGATGTCCCACTTCTACAAGCTATAAAAAAAGGCATGTGGGCAAAAGTACGTGGTGGTATTCAAAATGATACATTTGTACGTGATTTAGTGATGATCGGAAACGATGTCAACCAACTAAATCCTGTTGAACGAATCGATTCTGCAGCAGAGGAAGAGAAACGAGTTGAACTTCATTTGCATACGACAATGAGTCAAATGGACGGCATTGTTTCTGCAGGGCGATATGTAGAACAAGCGGCTAAATGGGGTCACCCGGCCGTCGCAATTACGGATCATGGGGTTGTACAATCTTTTCCAGAAGCTTATTCATCGGGGAAAAAGCATGGGATTAAAGTATTGTATGGCATCGAAGCGAATTTGGTAGATGATGGTGTGCCAATTGCCTATAACGAAGCTCACCGTTTATTAATGGAAGATGAGTACATTGTATTTGATGTTGAAACGACAGGCTTATCAGCTGTTTATAACACGATTATCGAACTTGCTGCTGTCAAAATCAAAGGTGGGGAAATCATTGACCGGTTTGAATCTTTTGCAGATCCACATGAACCGTTAACAAATACCATTATCGAACTAACAGGCATCACAGATGATATGGTTAAAGGTCAGCCAGAAGTTGCTGATGTTCTTCGTGAATTTAAAGAATTTGTCGGTGATGGAATTTTAGTTGCTCATAATGCTAGTTTTGATATGGGCTTTCTAAACGTCGGTTATCAGAAAATTGGTCTAGGCGAAGCGACGAACCCAGTCATTGATACGTTAGAATTAGGGCGATTCCTTTATCCAGAATTGAAAAATCATCGACTTAATACGCTCTGTAAAAAGTTTGATATTGAACTCGTCAGCCACCACCGAGCCATTTACGATGCTGAAGCAACGGGATATTTGTTATGGAAAATGGTGAAAGATGCCAATGAACGTGAGATAACGTATCATGATCAATTAAACGAACATATGGGGCAAGGGAATTTCCATCGTCAGCGTCCTGCTCATTGTACAATTTTAGCGCAAACACAAGAAGGGTTAAAAAATCTTTATCAACTTGTGTCCATGTCGCACCTAGATTATTTCTTCCGGACACCTAGAATTCCAAGATCTCAGCTTCAAAAGCACCGTAATGGTTTGTTAATTGGTTCAGCCTGTGATAAAGGTGAAGTTTTTGAAGGAATGATGCAAAAGTCAGTGGATGAGGTGGAGGAAATTGCTAAATTCTATGACTATATTGAAATTCAGCCACTGGCGACGTATCAACATTTAATAGAGAAAGAACTAGTGAAAAATGATGCAGCATTAGAGGAAATTGTCTCGAATATTGTTAAGCTTGGAGAGAAGTTAGACAAGCCAGTTGTTGCAACAGGCAATGCCCATTATTTACACAAAGAAGATTATATTTACCGCAAAATTCTAATTGCGTCACAAGGTGGAGCTAATCCGCTTAATAAACAAACATTGCCTGAGGTGCATTTCCGTACGACTGATGAAATGTTGGAAGCTTTTGCTTTTTTAGGTGATGAGAAGGCTAAAGAAGTTGTCGTCACAAATACGCAAAAGGTTGCCAATTTAATCGATGAAGTTCATCCGATTCCAGATGATTTATATACGCCTAAAATTGAAGGGGCGGATGATGAGATTAGGGAAATGAGTTATAGCATGGCCAAAAGTATCTATGGAGAAGATTTACCAGAAATTGTAGAAGCTCGAATCGAGAAAGAGCTCAAGAGTATTATTGGTCATGGCTTTGCTGTTATTTATTTAATTTCACACAAGCTTGTTAAAAAATCATTAATTGATGGTTATTTAGTAGGTTCTCGGGGTTCAGTAGGGTCTTCATTAGTCGCTACATTAACAGAAATTACTGAGGTTAACCCACTCCCCCCGCATTACGTTTGTCCAAACTGTCACCATTCTCATTTCTTTGATGATGGTTCAGTCGGTTCAGGGTTTGATTTGCCAGATAAAGATTGTCCTGAATGTGGATCAGCCTATATTAAAGATGGACAAGATATCCCGTTTGAAACGTTTCTAGGCTTTAAAGGAGACAAAGTTCCTGATATTGATTTGAACTTCTCTGGGGAGTATCAGCCGCGTGCTCATCATTATACAAAGGAATTATTCGGTGAAGAGTATGTATATCGTGCAGGTACAATTGGTACTGTAGCTGAGAAAACTGCCTATGGATATGTGAAAGGGTATCAAGGAGATCATGACCTTCATATGAGAGGGGCAGAAATTGATCGTCTCGTCTCGGGATGTACTGGAGTAAAACGAACGACAGGACAACATCCTGGTGGAATCATCGTTGTTCCAGATTATATGGATATACATGATTTTTCCCCTATCCAGTTTCCTGCTGATGATAAAAATTCAGAATGGCGAACAACGCATTTTGATTTCCATTCAATTCACGATAATTTACTGAAATTAGATATTCTTGGGCACGATGACCCGACGGTTATTCGCATGCTTCAAGATTTAAGTGGAATTGATCCAAAGACAATTCCAACCGATGATCCTGAAGTAATGAAGATCTTTAGCGGACCAGATGTATTAGGAGTAACAGAAGAACAAATTATGTGTAAGACAGGGACACTAGGTATCCCAGAGTTTGGTACAAGGTTTGTTCGTCAAATGCTTGAAGAAACAAAACCAAGCACATTTTCTGAACTAGTTCAGATTTCTGGTTTATCTCATGGTACGGATGTTTGGTTGAATAATGCGAATGAGCTTATTTATAATGGCACTTGTGAACTAAAAGACGTGATTGGCTGTCGTGACGATATAATGGTTTACTTGATATACAAGGGACTTGAGCCTTCTTTAGCGTTTAAAATAATGGAGTTTGTTCGAAAAGGGAAAGGTCTTCAACCAGAGTGGATTGATGAAATGAAAAAGCATGATGTTCCTGATTGGTACATCGGTTCATGTCTGAAAATCAAATATATGTTCCCGAAAGCCCACGCAGCAGCATACGTGTTAATGGCTGTTCGAATTGCTTATTTTAAAGTTCATCACCCTATTTTGTATTATGCTTCTTATTTTACTGTGCGTGCAGATGATTTTGATTTAGATACAATGATTAAAGGACCAGCTGCTATAAAAGCAAAAGTACAAGAAATTAACGCAAAAGGATTAGATGCATCTCCTAAAGAGAAATCTGTTCTCACCGTTCTTGAACTTGCGTTAGAAATGTGTGAAAGAGGATTCTCATTCCAAAAAGTTGATTTGTACCGTTCTAGTGCAACTGAGTTTATTGTAGAGGAAAATACGCTCTTGCCTCCTTTTAATGCAATGACTGGTGTGGGGACAAATGCGGCCCTTAATATTGTAAAAGCAAGAGGGAATGGCGAATTTCTCTCTAAAGAAGATCTGCAGCAACGAAGTAAGTTAACAAAGACGGTGTTAGAACATTTAGATGAGCATGGATGTTTAGAGGGAATGCCTGATTCCAATCAGCTTTCTCTGTTCTAGTTCTGTTGCAATGCGTAGTATAGTATGGTATTGTGTTATATGGTAATACTTAGAATATGTTACGCAAAAGAGTGGGGAAACCCACTCTTTCGTTGTTCGATCTACTTTTTTCTAGTAAAACAAGCGGCGTAACTGAAGATACTATCAATAATCATTATTCGGTTCGCTATCCATACATGAAATAGTAGAACAGCGAGGAGGGTACAGATGAGTAAGAAAGTCACTGAAATCACAAGTGAATTAGTAACGCCCATTTTAGATGAGCTTAACCTAGAACTTGTAGAGGTAGAATTTAAAAAAGAAGGACCGAATTGGTTTTTACGAATCTTTATTGACTCAGATACAGGAGTAGACCTTGAAGACTGTGGTGTTGTAAGTGAAAAGCTGAGTGAAAAACTTGATGAGCTTGATCCAATTCAACAAGCTTATTTTCTAGAAGTATCATCACCAGGAGCAGAGAGGCCACTAAAAAAGGAAAAAGATATAACGAAAGCCATTGGGAAAAATGTCTACGTCACAACATATGAACCAGTTGACGAGGAAAAGACTTTCGAAGGCAAACTGATTAATTTTAATGGTGAAAATTTAGAAATTGAAGTGAAAATAAAAACTCGTAAAAAAGTGTATACAATCCCATACGCGAAAGTAGCAAACGCAAGGTTAGCCATTATTTTCTAAAACGCTTATCTTGACCATTGAAAGGGGGAAATAGAATCCATGAACAGTGATTTTATGGATGCATTGGCAACGTTAGAAAGAGAAAAAGGAATTAAAAAAGAAGTAATCATTGAGGCGATTGAAGCTGCGCTTATCTCAGGATATAAACGTAACTTTAACCAAGTTCAAAATGTGCGAGTGGATGTCAATCGAGATAATGGAAGGATTCGAGTTTTTGCAAGGAAGACAGTTGTTGAAGAAGTATTTGATGCACGTCTTGAAATTTCCATTGATGAAGCTCAAAAAATAAATCCAAGCTATGAAGTGGATGATGTTGTGGAAATTGAGGTCACACCAAAAGACTTTGGGCGTATCGCTGCACAAACGGCGAAACAAGTTGTAACACAACGTGTTCGCGAAGCTGAAAGAGGCATTATTTATTCTGATTTTATCGATCGTGAAGAAGATATTATGACAGGGATTGTACAAAGACAAGATCACCGCTTTATTTATGTAGACCTTGGAAAAGTGGAAGCCCTTCTACCTTTGAGTGAACAAATGCCAAATGAAAGCTACAAACATAATGACCGTATTAAAGCGTACATTACAAAAGTTGAAAAAACAACAAAGGGCCCACAAATCTTAATTTCACGTACTCATCCTGGTCTTTTAAAGAGATTATTTGAACTCGAAGTACCTGAAATTTATGATGGTACAGTTGAAATTAAATCAGTATCTCGAGAAGCTGGTGACCGTTCGAAGATTGCGGTTCATGTCGACAATCCTGAAGTTGATCCTGTAGGAGCATGTGTAGGTCCAAGAGGGCAAAGAGTTCAAACAATTGTTAATGAGTTAAAAGGTGAAAAAATTGATATTGTGCGTTGGTCAGAAGACCCAGTGGAATACGTAGCAAATGCTCTCAGCCCATCGAAGGTCTTAAAAGTAAACGTGAATGAAGAAGAGAAAATGACTCAAGTCATCGTACCTGATTACCAGCTATCTCTTGCAATTGGAAAACGTGGACAAAATGCAAGGCTAGCAGCAAAACTTACAGGGTGGAAAATTGACATTAAAAGTGAGTCGGATGCTAGGGAGCTTGGTCTATTAGATGATGAGGAAGAGCTTGTTCCTGTAGGCAATGAAGAGGATGTATTTGTTCCAGAGATGGACGAACAAGAATAAAGAAGGAGATGGAGCCGGTGAAACAACGTAAAGTTCCTCTTCGAAAATGCATTGTGACAAATGAAATGAAGCCAAAACAAGAGTTAATTCGTATTGTTCGCTCTCCAGAAGGTGACGTATCCGTCGATGTAACAGGGAAAAAGAACGGACGTGGGGCTTATATCAGCAATAACGATGAAAGCTTTGAATTAGCTAAGAAAAAAGATGTACTATCACGGCATTTACAAGTTATGGTTGATCCTGAAATTTATGATGAACTCCATGAAGCAAGTAAAAGGAATCGTAAATGATGGAGAAATGGATCTCATTACTAGGATTAGCAGCACGAGCAAGGAAGCTTGTTACTGGGGAAGAGCTCGTAATAAAAGAAGTGAGAAGAAAAACTGTAAGGTTAGTCATCTTATCTTCTGATGCTGCAGAACAAACAAAGAAAAAGGTATTGGACAAATGCGGCCATTACAACATTCCGGTACGGATAACGTCTGATCGCGCTACGCTTGGGCAGGCTATCGGAAAAGCGGAGAGAGTCGTCATTGGAGTAATGGATGATGGATTTGCAAAAAAGATGACCGCATTACTCGACCAATGATTTTTGGAGGTAAATATATGAAAAAAATGCGAATATATGAATATGCAAAAGAGAAAGATGTAGCAAGCAAAGTCATCATTGATCAGTTAAAAGAATCAGGCTTTTCCGTTACAAATCATATGTCAGTTTTAGATGAAAAGATGATGGAAACTTTAACGGGTGGAAATAGCTCTGTAACAACAGCTACAAAGAACCAAGAAAAAAATGACCATCGCCCTAAGCAACAAAAAAACGATGGGAAACGTAATCAATCGAAGCCTTCAAATAATAAAAATCAGCAAAACCGCGGAAACAAACAGCAAAATAAGCGTGGAGGCGGCGGCCACAAGCAAGAGCCACCGAAGCCAAAACCATTACCAGAAAAAATTACGTATGTTGGTTCGCTAACAGTTGGAGAAATAGCGAAAGAACTACATAAAGAACCTTCTGAAATCATTAAGAAGTTAATGGGTCTTGGTGTAATGGCAACTATTAACCAAGAATTAGACACTGACACAATTGAACTCATCGCAGGTGATTATGGCGTTCTTGTTGAGGAAGAAATTGTTATTGATGAAATGGATTTTGAAAGTTATGTAGATGATGATTCCGAGGAAGACTTACAAGAGAGACCACCTGTTGTAACCATTATGGGGCACGTAGACCACGGTAAAACGACGTTACTTGACTCCATTCGTCATACGAAAGTAACAGAAGGCGAAGCTGGTGGAATTACACAACACATTGGTGCGTACCAAATTGAGTCAGGTGGCAAGAAGGTCACATTCCTTGATACACCAGGTCACGCAGCCTTTACGACAATGCGTGCTCGTGGTGCCCAAGTCACTGATATTACAATTCTTGTTGTCGCAGCAGATGATGGTGTTATGCCTCAAACAAAAGAAGCAATCAGCCATGCAAAAGCAGCAGGTGTACCAATTATTGTTGCTGTAAATAAAATTGATAAAGAAGCTGCGAACCCTGATCGTGTCATGCAAGAGTTAACAGAATTTGAACTTGTCCCTGAAGCGTGGGGAGGAGATACAATTTTTGTTAATGTATCTGCTCTGGCAGGAACTGGAATTGATGAGTTATTAGAAATGATTCTTCTTGTTTCAGAAGTAGAGGAATTAAAAGCGAATCCAGATAAATTAGCGAAAGGTACAGTAATTGAAGCGGAACTTGATAAAGGCCGTGGGGCTGTAGCTACTCTGCTTGTACAAAGTGGAACGTTAAAAGTTGGGGATCCAATAGTTGTAGGGTCTGCGTTTGGACGTGTTCGTGCGATGGTGAATGATCTAGGTCGTCGTGTGAAAGAAGTTGGACCTTCTACACCAGTTGAAATTACTGGACTTAACGAAGTTCCATTAGCAGGAGACCAATTCCAAGCCTTCGCAGATGAGAAGAAAGCTCGTCAAATTGGGGAAGCTAGAATGTCTCGTCAACGTGAAGAAAATCTTGCTGAAAGTTCAAAAGTAAGCTTGGATGACCTGTTCAATCAAATCCAGCAAGGTGAAGTAAAAGATATTAATATCATCATTAAAGCGGACGTTCAAGGTTCAGTTGAAGCCATGCGCGGATCATTAGAAAAAATTGACGTAGAAGGTGTCAAAGTAAAAATCATTCATACAGGTGTTGGAGCCATTACTGAGTATGATGTAATGCTTGCATCAGCTTCTAATGCGATTATTATTGGTTTCAATGTACGTCCGGATGTAAATGCAAAACGTACAGCGGAAGCTGAAAAAGTTGATATTCGTCTTCATCGTGTCATTTATAATGCTATTGATGAAATTGAGGCAGCAATGAAAGGGATGCTTGACCCTGAATTTGAAGAAAAAGTCATTGGTCAAGTAGAAGTACGTACAACATTTAAAGTTTCAAAAGTAGGTACGATTGCTGGAGCTTATGTTACTGATGGAAAAGTAACAAGAGATTCAACAGTGCGCCTCATTCGTGATGGAATTGTTATTTATGAGGGGTCAATCAATGCATTGAAACGATTTAAAGACGATGCCAAAGAAGTGGCTGCTGGATACGAGTGTGGAATCACACTTGAGAATTATAACGATATTAAAGAAGGCGACATCATTGAAGCGTATGTTATGGAGGAAATTGAGCGTAAATGATTATAGGGTTCGTACGTCTTGAACTCCTCATTTATGATGCTCAATCACTGAAAGAAAAACGCTCTGTTTTAAAAAGTATTCAAACAAGATTGAAGCAACGGTTTAACGTTTCTGTTGCAGAAACAGATCATCATGATGTTTGGCAGCGAGCTGAATTAGCGTTAGTAACAGTTTCTAATGATCGCACTGTTTGTGAGCGTGAACTGCAAAAGGCACTTTCCTTAATTGATGGTGAGCCAAAAGCAGAAAGAACAGTTACTGATTATGAATGGCTCTAATGTAAAGAACAGAGGTGAATAGTATGAGTAATGTTCGTGCACACCGTGTAGGTGAACAAATGAAAAAAGAGCTCAGTGATATTATTATGCGAGAGCTTAAAGATCCTCGTGTAAGTTTTGTAACAGTTACAGGAGTAGATGTTACAGGGGACCTTCAGCAAGCAAAAGTATTTATTACAGTTCTTGGAAGTGACGAACAAAAAGAAGCAACTCTTCAAGCATTATCTAAAGCGAAAGGATTTATTCGCTCTGAGATTGGAAAACGAATTCGTCTTCGTAAAACACCAGATATTTTCTTTGAGTTTGATGAGTCGATTGAATATGGTAATCGTATTGAAACGCTTCTCCAAGATATAAATAAAAATGAACGATAGATGATTAGAGGGTAGGAGGGCGAATGCTCTTCTACCCTTTTGTGATAAATGTTAGAAAGCAGGATATTGTACAAAAGCCATGTAAATCAATAGCAACAAAGGGAGGAACCAATGAACCCAAATGGAATCTTAATTTTACATAAACCAAGAGGCATGACTTCTCACGATTGTGTGATGAAAGTTAGGCGTATATTTCAAACGAAAAAAGTTGGACATACAGGTACGCTAGACCCGGATGTGAATGGAGTACTGCCTATTTGTATTGGGAAAGCAACGAAAGTAGTGGAATACATGTCAGGATACTCAAAAGAGTACGAGGGTGAAGTAACGATAGGGTTTTCGACAACAACGGAAGATAAAGGCGGTGATGTTGTTAACAAAAAGCCTGTTACGGATAAATGGACAGAAGCCGAACTAGACAAAATACTTAATCACTTTAAAGGTGAAATTATTCAAGTTCCCCCAATGTATTCTGCAGTCAAAGTCAATGGCAAGAAACTGTATGAGTATGCTCGTGCTGGTAAGGAAGTAGAACGTCCTCAAAGAACTGTGACGATTCACTCCTTGGACCGATTATCCGATATTACTTATAAGGAAGATACGGCCTCATTTCGGTTTCGTGTCTATTGTAGCAAAGGGACGTACGTTCGAACATTGGCAGTTGATATAGGACATAAGCTCGGATATCCCGCACATATGTCCGATCTCGTTCGTACATCGTCAGGTCCGTATTCTTTAGAGAATAGTATAACGTTTGAGCAATTAGAGGAATTTAGAGAAAATGGTCAATTGTTCGCTCAACTCATCCCATTTGAGACGGCTGTTGATTATTTGCCCAAGAGCATAGTAGATCCAGTAACAGAGCAACAAATAAAAAACGGGGCTGTTCTACCTATAAAGAAAGGGTTAGAACAAATACGATTTTGCGTATATAATGAGAAAGGGGAGTGTTTAGCTGTTTATAAGCGCCACCCTACGAAAGAAGGCTTTGTTAAACCAGAAAAAATGTTCTGGACAGGCGAGCCATCTTAATAATTTAGGAGTGAAAAGGGGATTCTTAATGGATACCATTTATTTAGAACATCCTATAGATAGAAATACATTAAAGCCAGAAAAGACAGTGATGGCTTTAGGCTATTTTGATGGAGTACATACTGGTCACAAAGCAGTCATGAAAAAGGCAAAAGAGATTGCAAATAAGCTTGATACAACAGCATCAGTAATGACGTTTCATCCTCACCCAAAAGAAGTGTTGAGGAAAACGGAAATGAATTACATAACGCCATTACCAGATAAGATTGATAAAATTGAAAGACTGGGGATCGATACACTTTACGTAGTGAGATTTACCCCTTTATTTGCTAGCCTTACACCTCAAGAATTTGTCGATGATTATTTAATCGGGTTACATGTTGTACATGCTGTTGCAGGTTTTGATTTTACTTATGGCGCTCTTGGGAAAGGAACAATGGAAACTCTTCCATTTCATGCTCGCAATCGATTAGAAGCAACAACTGTTGAAAAATATGAAAGTAACAATGAGAAAGTAAGTTCGACTAAAATCAGAGAGCTACTTGAACAAGGAGATATGAATAGCGTAACAACTCTTTTAGGGGAAGAATACGTCATTAAAGGGACAGTTGTTGATGGGGAAAAAAGGGGAAGAACTATTGGGTTTCCAACAGCAAATATTGAACCTAAAGAACGATACATTATTCCAAGAACGGGAGTTTATGCCGTTAGATTAACGATAAATAAAGTCCAGTACGATGGTGTATGTAACATTGGATATAAACCAACTTTCCATCAGGAAAAGGACGTAGTTCCGACCATTGAAGTTCATCTCTTTTCCTTCCATGAAGATATTTATGGGCTAGAGGTAGAGATACATTGGTATTCTCGTATTAGGTCTGAAAAGAAATTTAAGGGCATTGATCAGCTTATTGAACAAATTAGCCTTGATAAAGAGGCGGCACAATCATTGCTTAAATTAAAAGTTTATGAATAAGCAGGAAAACTTGCAATCCATTCAAAAAAAAGGTATAGTATTGTTTGTACTACGGTACGAATCCGTTTCTTGGCAGATCGAGTCACCGACGTTTGCTAGGGAATAGGAGATTAGAAAAAAGGGAGGTGAATAGGATGGCTTTAACACAAGAGCGTAAGAATGAGTTAATCGCTGAATTCAAAACGCATGACACGGACACTGGTTCTCCAGAGGTTCAAGTTGCTATCCTAACAGAGCAAATCAACACATTAAATGAGCACTTACGTACTCATAAGAAGGATCACCATTCACGTCGTGGTCTTCTTAAAATGGTAGGGCAACGTCGTAACTTGTTAACTTACCTACGTAACAAGGATGTTACACGTTACCGTAACCTAGTTGATAAGCTTGGTTTACGCCGATAATCGTGATGAAAGCGGGATAAATTCCCGCTTTTTTCTTGATCTTATAACATTGGTAATTTGACTAAAAATAACCAATCTTATATATTCTTTTACTTTTTAACAGAATTGGCAATAATAAATGAAGCTGGATTAATAAATGGTGTACGAGAGGAGTACGCGTAATGGATCAAACGAAACAAGTATTTACAATGGAGTGGGCTGGTCGAGAGCTTACAGTAGAAATTGGCCAATTAGCCAAACAAGCTAATGGCGCAGTGCTCATCAGATATGGTGATACAGCTGTGTTATCAACAGCTACTGCTTCTAAAGAACCTAAAGATTTAAACTTTTTTCCTCTAACAGTCAATTATGAGGAGCGTCTCTATGCTGCAGGGAAAATTCCTGGAGGTTTCATTAAAAGAGAGGGCCGTCCAAGTGAAAGAGCGATTTTGACAAGTCGTTTAATTGACCGTCCGATTAGACCATTATTCCCAGATGGCTTCAGAAATGAAGTACAAGTGATCAGTATTGTAATGAGTTCTGATCCAAATGCCTCATCTGAAATGGCGGCTATGATTGGTTCGTCACTTGCCCTTTGTGTATCTGATATACCATTTGATGGCCCAATTGCTGGTGTAACTGTTGGTAGAATGGATGGAAAGTTCGTCATTAACCCAACAACTGAGGAGTTAGAGCAAAGCGATATTGACCTTGTTGTAGCTGGTACGAAAGAAGCTATTAACATGGTTGAAGCTGGTGCATCAGAAGTAACCGAAGAAGCAATGTTGGAAGCGATTATGTTTGGTCATGATGAAATTAAGAAATTAATTTCTTTCCAAGAAGAGATTGCAAAAGCTGTTGGGAAGGAAAAGTCAGAAGTTCAGTTAAAGATAGTTGACGCTGACCTAGAGCAAGAAGTACGTCAGATTTCTGAAGCAGAATTGAAAGAAGCTGTCCAAGTACAAGAGAAGCATGCAAGAGCAGAAGCAATTGATGCAATAAAAGAAAAAACGGTTGCGTCTTTCGAAGAGCGAGAAGACATAGATTTAGGTGATGTCAAAGAAGTTCTACATAAGATTGTAAAAGAAGAAGTACGTCGTCTAATTACAATTGATAAAGTACGCCCAGATGGACGTAAGGTAGATGAAATTCGTCCACTTGCTTCTCAAGTAGATCTTCTTCCACGTACCCATGGGTCAGGTCTCTTCACTCGAGGACAAACTCAAGCATTAAGTATTTGTACTCTTGGTGCATTAGGGGATGTGCAGATTCTAGACGGGCTTGGAATTGAAGAATCTAAGAGATTCATGCATCATTATAATTTCCCACAATTTAGTGTAGGGGAAACTGGGCCAATTCGGGGACCTGGTCGTCGCGAGATTGGACATGGTGCATTAGGTGAGAGAGCGCTTGAGCCAGTCATCCCTAATGAGAATGAATTTCCATATACAATTCGACTAGTTTCTGAAGTACTGGAATCTAATGGTTCAACGTCTCAGGCTAGTATTTGTGCAAGTACCCTTGCAATGATGGATGCAGGAGTACCTATCAAAGCACCTGTAGCGGGTATTGCGATGGGTCTTGTGAAACAAGAAGAGCATGTGTCAGTTCTTACGGATATTCAAGGTATGGAAGATGCGTTAGGTGATATGGATTTTAAAGTAGCTGGTACACGTGAAGGAATTACGGCTTTACAAATGGATATTAAAATTTCTGGCATTAACCGAGAGATTTTAGAAGAGGCGTTAGCGCAAGCTAAAAGAGGTCGTATGGTTATTTTAGATAATATGTTATCTGCTATAGGGGAATACCGTACAGAGTTATCGACATATGCACCAAAAATTATGACTATGAAGATTAACCCAGATAAAATCCGTGATGTGATCGGACCGAGTGGTAAAATGATCAATAAGATCATTGAAGAAACTGGGGTTAAAATTGATATTGAGCAGGATGGAACAGTATATATTTCTTCTGTAGAGATGTCGATGAATGAAAAAGCACGTTCAATCATTGAAGATATTGTACGCGAAGTAGAAGTAGGGCAAACCTACCTTGGGAAAGTAAAACGAATTGAGAAATTTGGTGCGTTTGTTGAACTGTTCAAAGGTAAAGATGGTTTGGTTCATATTTCTCAGCTAGCAGAAGAACGTGTTGAAAAAGTAGAGGATGTTGTGAAGCTTGGAGATGAAATCCTTGTTCGTGTAACAGAGATCGATAACCAAGGAAGAGTTAATCTTTCACGTAAGGTTATCCTTAAAGAAGAGAAAGAGCGTAAACAACAAGCACAGAAATAATAATTAATGTAAAAAGGGGACTGGGGGAGTGATCCTAGTCTCCTTTTGCGTTCTAACCTGTCCAACTCTAGCATACAATCGCACTAGAGGAGGAGGGACTGGTGATGAAGAAAAAGATTATTCACGTAGGTGTGTTTTGTATCATTGTCATCCTATCGGTTGGAGCTGTCCAAAATCCATTTTCTATGAATTATATCAGTGAATTAAAGCAAGATAGTCAAATGGTATTAAAGCAACAGGACTCTCTATACGAGGAAATCGTCGCACGCTCAGATTCATATACAGAACCTGCGATTGATGCAAGAGTAGATAGAGTTTGGAAAGCAGTACCTGGCTATAATGGGCTAGAGGTTGACGTAGAAGCTTCATATGATAAGATGAAGAAGCTCAATGAATTTGATGAAAACAGACTCGTTTTTAAAGAAACAAGTCCAAATGTTCATCTTGACGATCTGCCCCCATCTCCCATTTATAAAGGCAATGAAAACAAACCTGTTGTCACGTTTTTAGTCAATGTGGCATGGGGAAATGAATATCTGCCTGACATGTTGAAGACATTAAAAAAACATGAACTACATACAACGTTTTTCTTAGATGGTTCATGGGTTAAGAGTAATCCAAATCTTGCTAAGATGCTTGTTGAAGAAGGCCATGAGATAGGAAATCATGCTTACTCACATCCTGATATGAATACATTAACAGTTGGGCGGATTGACGAGGAACTACAAAAGACAAATTCAGTTATAGAAGCAACAATTGAAGTTACACCTAATTGGTTTGCCCCGCCAAGTGGAAGCTACAATCAAACGGTGGTTGACCAAGCTCACAAACATGGAATGAAAACGGTCTTATGGTCAGTTGATACTGTTGATTGGAGAAAGCCTAACCCAACTGAAATGGTCAATCGTGTGCTATCAAAGGTACACAATGGAGCTATGATCTTAATGCATCCAACTGAACCGACAGCTAAGGGCTTAGAAGATTTAATTATTGGAATACAAGATAAAGGGTATAAGATTAGTACAGTTTCTGAGGTTCTCTCTGAACAACGAGTTATGTTAGGTGTAACCCTTGATGACAATAAGGGGGATTAAAAGTGGTTAATAGAATAGAACTAGACAACGGTGTTCGAATTTTAGCGGAACATATTTCATCTGTACGTTCGGTTTCAATTGGAGTGTGGATTGGTACAGGTTCGCGCTTTGAAAAGAAAGAAGAAAACGGTATCTCACATTTTTTAGAGCATATGTTCTTTAAAGGAACGAAAACACGTACAGCCGCTGAGATTGCTGAATCATTTGATAGCATTGGCGGGCAAGTAAATGCTTTTACTTCGAAAGAATATACATGCTACTACGCAAAAGTGTTAGATGATCATGCTGCGTATGCTGTTGACGTTTTGGCAGATATGTTTTTCAATTCTGTTTTCGACGAGACTGAGCTTCAAAAAGAAAAGAATGTTGTATTCGAAGAAATAAAAATGGTAGATGATACACCAGATGATATTGTTCATGATTTGCTAAGCGAAGCAAGTTATAAAAGTCATTCTCTTGGTTATCCCATTTTAGGAACAGTGGATACATTAGAGACGTTTAATGGCGACTCATTAAGGGAGTATATGTCCAGATTTTATACCGGTGACCATGTCGTTATTTCTGTTGCTGGGAACATTACCGATAAAGTAATTGATCAATTGAAAGAAATATTTTCAAATGTAAATCCTACAACGTATCAACATCAAGATGAGAAACCTGTATTTTTTCCTAACTCCATTGTTCGCAAAAAAGAAACTGAACAAGCACATCTTTGTCTCGGGTATCCAGGTTTAGCAATTGGGGAAAAAAATGTATATGCTCTAGTTTTGTTGAATAATTTACTTGGTGGTAGCATGAGTAGCAGATTGTTTCAAGAGATTCGTGAAAAAAGAGGGTTATGCTACTCTGTATTTTCATATCACTCTTCCTATCAAGACAGTGGCATGTTAACTATTTATGCTGCTACAGCACATAGCCAATTAGATGATTTAACGAAAGCTTTACAAGAAACAGCCTATACACTTGCTAATGTAGGGATGACAGAAAAAGAACTTAAAAATGGCAAAGAACAATTAAAAGGGAGCTTAATGCTAAGTTTAGAAAGTACAAATAGTCGGATGAGTCGTAATGGAAAAAATGAATTACTCCTCAAAAAACATCGGTCACTTGATGATATTGTTGATGAGATCGATAGTGTCACTCTCACTCAGGTGAATCAATTAGCAGCAACCATTTTAAAAGAGAAGCCATCTGTTTCCTTAATTAATTCAACAGGTAAATTACCAAAAACACTTCAATAATTTTTTGCTTAAGATCAGATTTTTCGATAGTCTGGTCTTTTTTTACGTTTCTGATCATAGCTTACTACTAATGAGGGACGAGGAGGTAATCTGATGAGACTAAGTGAAATTAGCAGCAAAGAGATTATCGATTATCAAAAAGGGGAACGTCTAGGCATTTTGGGGCAAACAGATTTGTTAGTAAATGAAGAAACTGGTGAGATTGAAGCATTTATTATTCCTACAATGAAATGGTTCGGATTTGGAAAGAAGGACCGTGAAGTAACAGTGTACTGGAATCAAGTAAAAAAAATTGGTGAAGATATGATCATTATTAATTTAGATCAATACGAGTGAGCGTGAAATGAATATCAGGAAAATGAGGGCGCAAGAAACGTATAAATGACTTTTTCAGTTTTCTAAGAAAAGCAGTTCTTTCATTTATTATGAAAGGCTGCTCTTTTTTTGCCATTGTCCTATAAAATCAGTAGTTTGGTGTCCTTTATTAAGATCGATTGTCTATCTAAAATTGGTATTCACCTATTGAATATACAGTACATATGCTATGGTGAATCGTTGCTGTTCATCCTTTGCCAACAGGAACAGGTGCATTTGGTGTCGCTTCTGTAGGGAGGTATTCGAACTCTGAATGTAAAGCTCTTCTTAAGCGACCTGCGATGATGAGATTCGCATGAATGAAAGGAGAACAAGAGCAGATGTTAACAGATAAACACGTTGTCGTTATTGGAGGGGATGCACGACAATTAGAAATCATCAGGAAACTATCCACACTTGATGCAAAAATTTCGATGATTGGGTTTGATCAGTTAAATGATGGTTTTATTGGTGCATCGAAACACACGTTGAAAGATATTGAATGGTCGACGGCAGATGCCATTTTATTACCGGTAAGCGGCACGAGTTCAGATGGGAAAATTGAAACGGTCTTTTCAAATGAATCTCTTGTATTAAAAGTCGATCATCTACAACAAACACCAGAACATTGCGTCATTTATTCGGGCATTAGTAATGAGTATCTTGACAAATGTGTTGAAAACTCAAAACGTTCATTAGTAAAGCTAATGGAGCGTGATGATGTTGCGATCTACAATTCAATTCCTACGGCAGAAGGAACTGTGATGATGGCGATTCAGCATACGGACATTACCATCCATCGTGCGAAAGTGGCCGTGTTAGGTCTAGGAAGAGTCGGTATGTCTGTAGCCAGGACATTTAGCGCCTTAGGAGCAAATGTCAAAGTTGGCGCAAACGAATCACAACAGTTAGCTCGGATTACAGAAATGGGATTAACACCATTTCATACAGATCACATGAAGGAAGAATTGAGAGATATTGACTTGTGTATTAATACGATACCAGCCCGTGTCATTACTGCAAATGTATTAGCAGAAATGCCTCTCCACACGCTTATTATTGATTTAGCCTCGAAGCCAGGTGGTACTGATTTTCGTTATGCAGAGAAGCGGGGGATGAAGGCGCTGCTAGCTCCTGGTTTACCAGGTATTGTAGCACCTAAAACAGCTGGTCAAATCTTAGCTGATGTCCTAGCGGTGTTGTTAACTAATCAGACTAAAAAGTAAGAGGGGGATGAATCATGTCATTAAAAGGGAAGCACATTGGTTTTGGTATATCTGCATCTCATTGCACGTATGAAGAGGTTATGCCTCAAATTGAAAAATTAATTAAACACGGTGCGAAGGTGACCCCTTTTGTCTCTGGTAATGTAAAAAGCACAGATACAAAGTTCGGGACTAGTGCATATTGGTTAAAACGCATTGAAGAGATAACGGAGGAAGAGATTGTCGATACGATTGTGAAAGCCGAACCTTTTGGGCCGAAAACACCATTAGATTGTATGGTGCTTGCTCCGATTACGGGGAACTCAACGAGTAAACTTGCTAATGCAATGACAGATGGCCCTGTCTTAATGGGAGCAAAAGCAACATTACGTAGTGGAAATCCAGTTGTTCTTGGGATATCAACAAACGATGCGTTGGGACTTAACGGTGTAAATATTATGAAATTAATGGCTACAAAAAACATATATTTTATTCCGTTTGGTCAGGATGATCCAATTAAGAAGCCAAACTCGTTAGTGGCTAGAATGGAAGCATTAGTGGATACGGTTGAGTCTGCCTTAGCTGGTAAGCAATATCAGCCTGTACTAGTAGAAAAATTCAGAGATTAAGCGATTCACATGGTTGCACAAATGAAATATTTCCCTTAAAGTTTAATAGAGAAAACAACAGATACAAACTAAGCTGGATATGCTATAATCATTCCATCTTAGTGAAAAAAATACTATTAAACGTTGTAAGCAGATGAGGGGAGACGAACACAAAATGTCAAATTATCATGTAGCTGTAGTGGGCGCAACAGGCGCAGTTGGTCAACAAATGTTAAAAACGTTGGAGGAAAGAGATTTTCCGATTGCTAGCTTGAAACTATTATCTTCAAAACGTTCAGCAGGGAAAGTTATCTCTTTTAAGGGGAAAGAATATACAGTAGAAGAAGCAACACCTGAAGCTTTTGAAGGGGTTCAGATTGCCCTATTTTCAGCAGGAGGATCAGTTTCAAAAGCACTAGCGCCGGAAGCAGTTAAACGTGGAGCGATTGTAGTTGATAATACAAGTGCATTTAGAATGGATTCAAGCGTGCCTCTTGTTGTACCAGAAGTAAATGAGGAAGCTTTAAAGAGCCATAATGGAATCATTGCTAATCCAAATTGTTCAACGATTCAAATGGTTGTTGCTCTTGAGCCAATTCGTGAAAAGTATGGTCTGAAAAAAGTTGTTGTTTCAACATACCAAGCTGTATCTGGTGCAGGTCTTGAAGCGATTGAAGAAATGAAACAACAAACAAAAGATATTCTAGAAGGAAAAGAATTCACACCTGAAATCCTGCCAGTAGGCGGAGACAAAAAGCATTATCAGATCGCATTCAATGCCATTCCACAGATTGACCTTTTCCAAGAAAACGGGTATACGTTTGAAGAAATGAAAATGATTAATGAAACAAAGAAAATCATGGAAATGGCAGAACTTGAAGTAGCAGCTACTTGTGTACGTCTTCCAGTAGAAACTGGTCATTCTGAATCTGTTTATATTGAGACAGAAAAAGGTGGAGCAACAGTTGCAGAATTAAAAGATCTTCTTGCTACAGCTCCTGGAGTAACATTGCAAGATGATCCAGCAAATCAAGTATATCCTCTTGCTTCAGAATGTGTAGGTAAGAATGATGTGTTTGTTGGACGGATTCGTCATGATCTTGATCGTGATAATGGCTATCATATGTGGATTGTTTCAGATAACCTACTGAAAGGTGCAGCGTGGAATTCAGTACAAATTGCTGAAAGTCTCGTAAAATTAAATCTTTTATCGTAATTAAAGTAGGTGTCGTATGAAAATAATTGTTCAGAAATTTGGTGGTACGTCTGTACGAGATGACAAAAGTCGGTCTTTGGCAGCGAACCATGTGAAAAAAGCTGTTGAAGATGGATATAAAGTCATTGTCGTTGTATCAGCAATGGGGCGTGAGGGAGAACCTTACGCCACGGACACATTACTCGGTCTTGTCAATCAAAGACAGTTACCGAAACGTGAGCAAGATCTACTTGTGTCTTGCGGTGAGGTAATTTCTTCTGTTGTATTCACGGATCTTTTGCAGAGTATGGGTATTACTGCTACTGCACAAACTGGTGCTCAAGCTGGCTTCAGAACAAATAACGAATTTTCAAATGCAAAGATTGTGGATATGAATTGTGACGGGTTGATAAAACAATTGAAAACAAGTGATGTTGTTGTTGTTGCTGGTTTCCAAGGTCAGACATTCGATGGTCAGACGACGACGCTTGGAAGAGGGGGTAGTGATACGTCCGCAACAGCGTTAGGTGCGGCAGTTCAAGCTGAATGGGTTGATATCTTTACAGATGTTGAAGGAGTTATGACGGCAGATCCTAGAATAGTAGAAGATGCTAGGGCGCTTGATGCTATGTCTTATGAAGAAATTTGTAACATGGCATACCAAGGTGCGAAAGTGATACATCCAAGAGCTGTAGAGGTAGCAATGCAAGCAAGGATTCCTATTCGAATTCGATCAACCTATTCAAATGGCATAGGAACACTTGTTACAGCCAAAATTGCGAAACCTACAACAGAAGTGAAAGACCGCGTGATTACCGGAATTGCGAATTTAGCCAATGTAGCACAAATTAAGGTATCCGCAAAACAAGGAGAATATGATTTACAAGAGAAAGTATTTAAAGCAATGGCGACCGCAGAAATCAGTGTTGACTTTATTAATATCAACCTTCGCGGTGTCTGCTATACAGTTATGGAGAATGTAGCTGACAAAGCAATTGAAGTATTGCATCAAATGGGTTATGAACCTGAGGTGACAAGAAATTGTGCAAAAGTGTCAGCTGTAGGAGCCGGAATGACCGGTGTTCCAGGTGTTACTGCCAAGATTGTAAGTGCATTATCAAAACAAAACATTCAAATACTACAATCAGCTGATTCTCATACAACAATTTGGGTACTAGTTAAAGAAAAAGATATGGTTAAAGCAGTTAACGCACTCCATCACATGTTTCAACTTGAACAGACAGGACAACTAGAAGAACACTCTTAGAAATATGAATCAAGGAGCTGAAGGTTATGCACTTTGGCCATATTGTTACTGCTATGGTAACCCCTTTTACCCAAAAAGGTTTGATTGATGTTGAGAGAACAAAGGAGTTAATTGATTACCTGATTGATCATGGTAGCGATGCTTTAGTTGTAGCTGGTACAACAGGTGAGTCTCCAACACTTTCAACGGATGAAAAGCTAGAGCTTTTTAACGTATGTATAAAACATGCAAATAAAAGAATTCCTATTATCGCAGGAACTGGAAGTAATAATACGCAAGCATCGATTGAGTTAACAAAAAAAGCACAAGACTTAGGTGTCGATGGTATTATGCTTGTTGCTCCATATTACAATAAACCGTCACAAGAAGGCATGTATGAGCATTTTAAAAAAATAGCTGAATCAACCGATCTTCCTATTATGCTCTATAATGTTCCAGGGAGAACAGGTGTACAGATTGAAGCAGAGACGACCATTGCTTTATCTAAAATTCCTAATGTCGTTTCTGTAAAGGAAGCAAGTGGGGATTTGGAACAAATGGCAGCCATTCTCACAGCTGTTGATGAGAATTTTACTCTTTATACAGGTGATGATGCGAATACGCTTCCGGCTCTAGCTATAGGAGCTCATGGCGTCGTTTCTGTAGCAGCACATGTAATTGGCAGTGAGATGAGAGAGATGATTACAAACTTTAAAGCTGGAAACGTAGAGAAAGCAGCGAAGAGTCATCGCTTATTGCTGCCTGTTATGAAAGCGATGTTTCTAGCACCTAATCCAACATGTGTAAAATACGCTTTGTCGTTGCAGGGGTTAGAGGTTGGAGACGTAAGACTTCCGTTGATTCCTTTAAATCATGGACAAATGAGAGAAGTTAATAAAGTATTAAAGAAAAAAAGCTAATCCACCGGGTTAGCTTTTTTTGTTAGTAAAAAATCATGGAAGATAATTACTTATTTGTATAAACATTTAATATATTCTAACTTTTTAAAGAGGTGTCGTGTCATACCAACGTAGGAAGTTCAGTCTTGTTTTTCATTTCCTAATTAAGGTATACTTAATATAATTGATTTGTTCGGGTTGGATTAGATCGTACTTACGATCATCTGTAATTTTAGCGGGTCACATCATCTACGCCAAGGATGAGCGAACGGTATAAAACGAAAAACATTTCGGTTTTTAGAGCATATATAGTAGGAGGAAGTCCATTGTCAAAAGAGTATATAGAAAAAGTACGTGTTTTTGCCTTAGGTGGAGTCGGTGAAATAGGCAAAAATATGTACGTTGTTGAAGTAGATGAAGACATCTTGGTCGTTGATGCGGGATTAATGTTTCCGGATGACGATATGTTAGGTGTGGATATTGTTATTCCAGATGTGTCATACCTTGTTGAAAATGCCGAGCGAGTGCAAGGGATCTTTTTAACACATGGTCATGAAGATCATATTGGAGGTTTATCTTACGTTTTAAAGAAAATTAATGTTCCTGTATATGGAACCAAATTAACCCTTGGCCTAGTTGAAGAAAAGTTAAAAGAAGCAGGAATCTTCCGTCATAGTACATTACATTTAATTGATGCAAATTCCCGTTTAACAATTGGATCTACATCAGTGTCGTTTTTCCGTACAAATCATAGTATTCCTGATTCAGTGGGTATTTGTTTTGAAACATCTCAAGGTGCAGTTGTTCATACAGGAGATTTTAAATTTGATCAAACTCCTGTTGACGGTAAGCATGCTGATATTGGTAAGATGGCAGCGATTGGTGAACGAGGCGTGCTTTGTCTTCTGTCTGACAGTACGAATGCAGAGCGACCAGGAACAACGAAATCAGAAATAGAAGTTGGACAAGGAATCGCTGAAGTTTTTGAAAAAACGGAAGGGCGCATTATTGTTACGACTTTTGCTTCAAACGTTCATCGAATTCAACAAGTGATTCAAGCTTCAATTAGGGCAAATAGAAAGCTTGTTGTTGTTGGAAAAAGTATGGTTCGAGTTATTACAATAGCAACAAAATTAGGATATATTGATGCACCAAAAGATCTCTTTATCGATATAGACGAAATTGGCAAATACCGTGATGACCAACTTGCAATTTTAACCACAGGTAGTCAAGGAGAACCGATGTCAGCGTTAACACGAATGGCAAAAGGTGCACACAGGCAAATTACGATTACAGAAGAAGACACTGTGATTATTGCCGCTTCTGCTATTCCAGGTAATGAAAAGTCGGTTTCAGCGATTATTGATAAGCTGTATCGTATTGGTGCAGAAGTGGTTTATGGACAAGCGAAAGTTCATGCTTCAGGTCATGGTAGTCAAGAAGAATTAATGCTTATGCTTAATTTAATGAAGCCGAAGTATTTTGTTCCTATTCATGGTGAATTTCGGATGCAGCATGCACATCGAGAGTTAGCATTGAAAACCGGAATGAGAGCAGAAAATATTTTCCTCGTTGATAAAGGAGAGGTAGTCGAATTTACGAATGGGCAAGCGAGAAAGACAGGGAAAGTTCCTTCTGGAAATGTCTTAATCGATGGCCTGGGTGTAGGAGACGTAGGGAATATTGTACTTCGAGATCGTCGCCTCCTTTCAAAAGATGGAATTTTGGTTGTTGTAGTTACTCTTAACAAAAAAACAGGTGAATTTGTTTCAGGACCAAACATCATTTCACGAGGATTTGTGTATGTGCGTGAGTCCGAAAAGTTACTTGAGGATGCCAATGAACTAGTAGGCGTTATTCTGAAGAAATGTGTTAATGAGAATGTTAATGAGTGGTCTTCCCTTAAGAGCAATGTGAGAGAAGGATTAAGTCGTTTCTTATTCGAAAAAACAAAAAGACGTCCAATGATTTTGCCGATTATAATGGAAGTTTAATCCTTAATACGTAAAAAAAGATGAAGCAATGATGTTTCATCTTTTTTTAGTTTCATTTGAAATAGAACGCGTTGTTTTTTAAAGCCAAATATTTTTGGATGATACAGCCAGAACAGGATCATACTACTCCTAGTAATAATTAAAGGAGGGCTTTGTTGATGACGATGGAAAATCCAAATCTCGAACAGCAGCCAGCACCTGAGACACCGAAAAAAGATCCAAAAAACTCAGGAATTATTGAAAAGATTCAAGAGTTAGGACAGACGAATGTACCTGACATGGGGCAATCAAATATTCATTGTATGACAGTGGTTGGACAGATAGAGGGGCATATGCAGTTACCTCCTCAAAACAAAACAACCAAGTATGAACACATTATTCCACAGCTTGTAGCAATTGAACAAAACCCTAAGATTGAAGGGTTGCTTTTAATCCTGAATACAGTAGGTGGAGATGTCGAAGCGGGTTTAGCCATTTCAGAAATGGTAGCATCAATGTCAAAGCCTTCCGTGACTCTTGTGTTAGGTGGAGGACATTCGATAGGAGTCCCAATTGCTGTTGCAGCAAATTACTCTTTTATTGCGGAGACTGCTACGATGACCATTCACCCTGTTCGACTAACAGGTCTTGTCATCGGCGTTCCTCAAACGTTTGAATACCTTGATAAAATGCAAGAGCGTGTTATTAGTTTTGTTACAAAAAATTCTTCAATTAGCGAAGAGAAATTTAAAGAATTAATGCTTTCAAAAGGCAACTTAACCCGTGACATTGGTACCAATGTTGTTGGAACAGATGCAGTTCAATACGGGTTAATTAATGAAGTTGGAGGAATTGGACAAGCATTGAAAAAGTTAAATGAACTAATAGCCCAAAATAAACCAAGCCCCGAAGGAGATGTCGTTCAATGATTCTCTATACAATGATGCCTCAAGAGATGATATTTCCTGAAGACGATCAGAGTTATATGTCACAGCAAGTAATCTCATGTGAAGCTGGTCATTTAGTCGTTGAACAAGTCAATCACAGTCAATACCGGGTAGTTCGCCTAATAAGTGGAAATGTTATGAACTATTTAGATGATAAATATGCACCTGGTTCTATCATTCAAGCAAAACCTCAACTTTAGCTATGTAGAGAGTGTTTGTATTATGCTATAATTAATTTCATCCAAGCATGGTCGAAGCAGCCAATATTGGCTGCTTCTTAATATTGTTGGCTATTTATAGCAGTAAAGGGTGAAATGTATGGCAAGGCGTAAGAAAAAAAGAAAAACCGAGTGGAAATCACAGCTTTCGTTTGAGTTAATCGGTCTCGGGCTATTAGTCATTGCCGTCGTTACATTTGCACGATTAGGAACCGTTGGAGAAACGTTTGTAAGACTTTTTCGTTTTTTCCTAGGTGAATGGTTTGTCGTGTTAGCAATAGGACTTTTAGTCGTTTCCCTCTATATTATGATCAAACGTCAAAAACCGAAAATTTGGTCGAGAAGATTATCAGGTATTTATGTTATTATTCTTTCATTTGTATTGTTTAGTCATGTTGGTCTTTTTCATCAGTTAAGTGGGAGAGAAGGGTTCGAAGATCAATCGGTTATTCGTAATACATGGAAATTATTTTGGATGGAAATGCAAGGGGAAACTCCTCCGTCTGATTTAGGCGGTGGCATGATTGGATCACTAGCATTTGCTGTAAGCCACTTTTTATTCGCAGAGATGGGTACATACTTTCTTTGTTTTGTTCTTTTTATAATTGGATTTATTTTAATGACAGGAAAATCTCTTTCCGAATTGTTAGGTAAAGTTTTTAGAAGTTTCTACTTATTTGTCGTTGACACATTTAGTAGTCTCTTTAGCGAGTTAAGGCAGTTACGTGAAAAAGCAACGGAACGAATTCAAGAAGAAAGAGAAGCGAAGCGAGAAAGGAAGAAGAAGGCACTTGAGGAGGAGAAAAACGAGAGACTAGCTACTAAAGAGTCAAATCAGGACGCGGTGCAAGAAGAAGAGTTAGAACCTGAGATTGTTGACTTTTCGCAAAAAGCTTACCGTGCACCGACTCAAGAGAAACAGAAAGGCCATGCTGTACCATCTGAAACAAAGCAGACAGATGGAGCTATAGAAGAAGACGTTCAAGTTTCACTTGTGACAGCTGAAGAAACAAATGAAGCTTATAAATTGCCTGATGTAGACATGTTGAAACTCCCGAATAACCCAAGCCAGACAAATGAAAAGAAACAATTAACAGCCAATGCTAGGAAATTGGAACAGACGCTTGAAAGTTTCGGAGTGAAAGCACGAGTATCAAAGGTACATTTAGGGCCAGCTGTAACGAAGTATGAAGTGAATCCAAATGTTGGGGTTAAAGTTAGCAAAATCGTTAATTTGGCAGATGATTTAGCCTTAGCACTTGCAGCCAAAGATATTAGAATAGAAGCGCCCATTCCAGGTAAGTCGGCAATTGGGATTGAAGTCCCAAATCATGAAGTAGCTATTGTTACATTAAGAGAAGTACTTGATTCACCAGAGTCAAGTAATGAGAAGAACGTTCTAGCTGTTGGACTGGGAAGAGATATTTCTGGGGAACCTGTTCTAGCTCATTTAAATAAGATGCCTCACCTCCTTGTCGCTGGGGCAACGGGAAGTGGAAAGAGTGTTTGTATTAATGGGATTATTACAAGCATTTTAATTAAAGCAAAACCACATGAAGTAAAGCTAATGATGATCGACCCAAAAATGGTAGAACTGACGGTTTATAATGGGATTCCTCATTTGTTAACTCCGGTTGTAACTGAACCGAAAAAAGCATCTCAAGCCTTGAAGAAGGTTGTTGCTGAAATGGAAAGACGCTATGATTTATTCTCACATAGTGGCACAAGAAATATTGAGGGGTATAATGATCTCGTAAATCGTCAAAATGAAGAAGGAGAGGCTAAGCAGCCATCTTTGCCTTACATTGTTGTCATTGTGGACGAGCTTGCTGATTTAATGATGGTAGCTTCTGGTGATGTCGAGGATTCTATTGCCAGACTTGCTCAAATGGCTCGTGCTGCTGGAATTCATATGATCATTGCAACTCAACGCCCTTCCGTTGATGTCATAACAGGGGTAATCAAAGCAAATATACCTTCACGAATTGCATTTGGTGTATCGTCTCAAACCGACTCCAGAACAATTTTGGATTCAGGTGGAGCAGAGAAGCTCCTTGGACGTGGGGATATGCTATATATGCCAGTAGGAGCAACGAAACCCAAAAGAATACAAGGTGCCTTTCTGTCAGATGGTGAGGTAGAGGAAATTGTTGATTTCGTCATCTCCCAACAAAAAGCACAATATCAAGAAGAAATGACACCTACTGAAGAACAAGTAGTAACGGAAGAAGTAGCTGATGAGCTATATAATGCAGCGGTGGATCTTGTAACTGAAATGAATACAGCTTCGGTGTCCATGCTCCAAAGAAGGTTCCGCATAGGTTATACAAGGGCGGCAAGACTAATAGACGAGATGGAAGTTCGAGGAATTGTTGGTCCATATGAAGGAAGCAAACCACGGGAAGTATTGATAGAGAAACCTAGAGAAGACGAGGCATCGTCATAAAATGAAAAGGGGATTCGTAGAAGGGGTTGAGAATGTGATTAGAGCAGACCACAGACCATTATATTTACAGGTGATTGATCGCTTAAAAGAAGATATAGAGAAGAATGTATATGATGAAGGCGAGAAGTTACCCTCAGAATTTGAACTTTCTAAATTGTTGGGAGTAAGTCGTGCTACGCTACGTGAAGCCTTACGATTATTAGAAGAAGAAGGGGTAGTCATTCGCAGACATGGTGTGGGGACGTTCGTTCATTCAAAACCTCTGTTTTCATCAGGAATCGAAGAATTAGATAGCGTTACAGATATGATTATAAAAGCGAAGATGAAACCTGGGACGATTTTTTTGTCTTCTGCTGTTCAAGAAGCAACCGATGATGATCGGAGAAAATTCTTAAATGATGATTTAACTGAAATGATGGAAATTGAGCGAGTGCGAACTGCTGATGATTCACCAGTTGTTTATTGTTTAGACAGAATTCCAAATGAACTTTTGAAAAACCATTCAATTCATGAAACGAAATCAATTTTTCGTTATTTGGAAGACCTAGGGAAAACAATTACATATGCGATCACGTATATTGAGCCAATTGGATATCACGAGCATGTGTCTGAAATATTAGAGTGTGAACCAGGTTCTTCGCTTTTGCTATTAAAGCAAATGCATTATGATCAATCAGAACAACCTTTGTTATATTCACTAAATTATTTTAGAGCAGATAAGTTTAAGTTTCATGTTGTGAGAAAAAGAAGTTAATAAAGAAATAGTCGGAGCTGCCAGTAGTAATAAGGCAGCTCCATTTTTAATTAGGAAGATTACAATTTTTAATTGCTAAAGAAATAAAAAATGATAGCCTTTTCAAAAAAGAGGTTGAGTTAGTAGACAGAAGAAGAAAAGAAGAAGATAATCAAAATGACAACATTTACATAAAGAAGATGGTTTTCGGGAGGGATTCATTTTGGTAAGGCTAAGTATTTTAGACCAATCACCGATAGCAGATGGAGTTGATGCACGTACGGCGGTTATGCAAACGGCTGAATTAGCGGTTAAAGCTGAACAATTAGGTTACCATCGTTTTTGGGTATCTGAACATCACGATGCAGGAAGAGTAGCCGGATCAACACCCGAAGTATTATTGGCCCATATAGGGGAGAAAACAAAAAAAATTCGGATTGGCTCAGGTGGCGTTATGCTTCCTCATTATAGTTCTTACAAGGTAGCAGAAAATTTCAAGATGCTTGAAGCTCTATATCCTAATCGAATTGATCTTGGATTGGGACGAGTAGCTGGGGGGAATCCGATTGCTACTATGGCCTTACAAGGGAGTTCAGTTGGGAATAGAGGTTCCTATCCTGAACAAATTGAAGATTTGAAAGGATATTTTACAAGCCTTTCAAGCGGTCATCGTTATTATGGGATAACAGCAACTCCAAATGTGGACACCATGCCACGACTTTGGTTGTTAGGTTCTAGTGAAGGTAGTGCACAAATTGCAGCTGAGAAGGGTACAGCCTTTACATTTGCTCACTTTATTAATGGAGATGGGGGAGAAGACGTCGTTAAGGCGTATCGAACCCAATTCCAACCTTCTGCCTTTTATGAAAAGCCAGAGGCTAATGTGGCTATTCATCTCATCTGTGCAGACACTGACGAGGAAGCAAATAATAGAGCTGCAAGTTTAGATTTATCTCTTCTTATGCTTCAAAAAGGCCAGCGCTCAATGGAAATTCCGACAATTGAATATGCCGAAAGCTATCCTTATACAGCACATGATTTAATGCAAATCAGAGAAAATCGTAAACGAATGATTGTTGGCGGTCCAGATAAAGTAAAAGAAGAAATCGAAGCATTAGCAAATAAATACGAAACGGATGAGGTTATGATTATCACAATTACTCATGATTATAGTCACCGGATTCGTTCGTTTGAATTGTTAGCCGAAATGTTTAATTTGGTAAAGAGTTAATTGTAAGTTTAGTTATATCTAATGAATGAATTGGAAAAAGTGATAGGTACTTAGCTTTATAAATAATCTGTGTAGTAAGAAGAAGACTCTAAGCATAACCTAAGCGTGATTGGTAAAAAGGAGATGATTGATTTGACTCAAATAGAGGAGCGTATTCATGAATTGAAAGGCTTAACCGTGCATTCCATGAACACGAATAAATATAAGACCAATTCACTAATTCTCATGTTGAAAGCACCACTAACGAAGGAAACAGTAGCAATGCGGGCATTGTTACCGCATATTTTGCAAAATGGCACATCAAAAAGTCCATCTAGGAAACAATTGCGTGAACGGTTAGACGATATGTACGGGGCAATGCTTGCAACGGATGTTCAAAAGAAAGGTGAAGAGCATGTCATTTCTATTCGTCTAGATGTTGCGAACGAACGCTATCTATCTGATACAACCCCATTATTTGACAACGCGATTTCATTACTTGCAGAGGTGATCTTTCAACCACAATTAGAAGATGGCAAGTTTGTTTCGTCGGTTGTAGAAAACGAAAAACGTTCACTTAAACAAAGAATACAATCGGTTTATGATGATAAAATGCGTTATGCAAATGTCAGGGTAACGGAAGAGATGTGTAAAGGTGAGCCATTTGCTCTTACAGCTTTTGGAACAGAGGAAGACGTAGATGCGATTACAGTTGACTCTATTTATAAGTATTATCAAGAAGTTCTAAAAAACAATCAGTTTGACCTCTATATGGTTGGAGCTATTGACGAAGAACAAGCTATGAGCAGTGTCGCTGAAAAGTTTAGTGCTTTGGTAGAACGTGACAAAAATACATTTGAGACAATAGCTAGTCCCGAAGTAAAAGAGATTAATGTCGTTAATGATGAACAAGATGTAAAACAAGGGAAGTTGCATATGGGCTTTCGAACTTATACAACATATGCTGACGATGACTATGTTGCTATGCAAGTATGTAACGGTCTCTATGGTGCCTTTTCTCATTCAAAACTTTTTATTAATGTGCGTGAAAAAGAAAGTTTGGCTTATTACGCTGCATCAAGATTTGAGAGTCACAAAGGGATTATGATGGTCATGTCGGGTATTGAGTTCGCTAAATATGAACGAGCTGTTGAAATTATAAAAGAACAATTTGAAGCGATGAAGCAAGGAGAGTTTACAGAGGCTGAAGTAGAACAAACGAAAGCAATGTTGAAAAATCAACTTCTTGAAACAGCGGATGTGGCTAGAGGGATTGTGGAATTGTCTTATCACCAAGTTGTGAGTGGAAAAAAACGTTCTATTGATGAATGGATGCAGCAAATTGATGAAGTGACGAAAGAAGATATTATTCGAATTGCACAAAAAGTAAAGCTTGATACGATCTATTTCTTAAAAGGCAAGGAGGAAAATCAATGAAGCCAGTTCAATTCCAACAAGTAGACGAAACTCTTTATCATGAAAAGCTAGATAACGGATTGGACGTCTATGTCTTGCCGAAAAAAGGTTTTAATAAAACGTTCGCAACGTTCACAACAAAATATGGTTCTATCGACCAAAAGTTTACCCCTTTAGGGAAAGAGGATGCCATAACAGTTCCAGATGGAATTGCGCACTTTCTTGAACATAAAATGTTTGAAGATGAAGAAGGAGATGTTTTCCAGGACTTTAGTAAGCAAGGTGCGTCGGCTAATGCTTTCACGAGTTTTACACGAACGGCTTACTTATTCTCGAGCACAAATAATGTAGAGAAAAACTTGGATACATTACTTAATTTTGTTCAGCATCCTTACTTCACAGAAGAAAGTGTTGAAAAGGAAAAAGGGATCATTAATCAAGAAATTACAATGTATGATGATAATCCAGATTGGCGAGCTTATTTTGGTGTGATTGAAAATATGTTCTACCATCATCCAGTAAAAATTGATATTGCTGGGACGATCGAATCGATTTCTAACATTACGAAAGATTTACTATACACATGCTATGAGACATTTTATCATCCGGCAAATATGCTCTTATTTGTAATTGGACCTGTTGATCCAGAGAAAATTATGGAACAAGTAAGAGAAAATCAATTGAAAAAGGAATTTGCTGCTCCTGAAGAAATTAAGCGTTTCTTTGAAGTAGAGCCTGATGTCGTGGCAAAAGAGAAAAGTGTAATAACGATGCCAGTACAAACTCCAAAGTGTTTAATGGGTTTTAAAGAAACTGGTGCCTCTCGTCAGGGGGATGACTTATTAAAGAGAGAACTTTCGTTAAATATATTACTTGATTTAATGTTTGGTCAAAGCTCTGATAATTATCAAACACTTTTTGATGAAGGATTGATTGATGATTCTTTTTCATTTGATCATTCGGCTGAAGAAGGCTTTGGATTCACAATTATTGGCGGAGATACAAAATATCCAGATAAATTGGCTAAGCGTATTAAACATATGATTGAAACGTTTAAACAATCCAACTTAACTGAAGATCAAGTTAATCGAGCAATTAAAAAGAAAATTGGATCATTTTTACGGTCGCTCAATTCCCCTGAGTATATTGCGAATCAATTTACACGTTATCAATTTAATGACATGAATTTATTTGAAGTTGTCCCGATGCTTGAAAGTATTACACCTAATGAACTAACTGAAGTTTTACAAGACCATTTTCAATTTGACCGTTTTACGGTTTGTCAGGTAAAAGCAGAGGAGTTTAAAGAATAACATGAAAGCTATGTTAATTACTGGAGCATCAGGAGGAATTGGCGCTCAAATTGCAAAAGAGCTGGCATCTCCTGATTGCTCTCTTTTTTTGCACTACAATGAAAACGAAAAATCGGTTCAGGAAACAGCTGCCAAATGTCTTGATCAAGGTGCAACGGTTCAGCTTATTCAGTCTGACTTATCTAAAGATGACGGAAATGAGCAATTGCTTGCCAGTATACCTAAAGACATTACGTTCCATACTATTGTTCATAATGCAGGTATGAGTCATTTTGGTTTGTTTACTGATGTAACAAATACTGATATTAGTGAGTTGATGAATGTTCATTTAGTTAATCCGATGAAAATTACAAGAAGTTTGTTACCAAAGATGATTCAAGCTCGTCAAGGGAAAATTATTGTAATCTCTTCCATTTGGGGATTAACAGGTGCATCGTGTGAAGTGGTGTATTCCGCAGCAAAAGGAGGAATAAATAGCTTTGTAAAAGGATTGGCAAAAGAAATAGCGCCTAGTCAAATTCAAGTGAATGCGATTGCGCCTGGGGCAATAGAAACAGAAATGCTTAAAAAGAATGGGCTCGAACATATGGATGAGCTTAAAGAAGACATCCCTGCACATGCTTTTGGAAAACCGGCTGATATTGCTCATGCTGTGTCTTTTTTAAGTTCCCACAAGTCAAATTACATAAATGGCCAAATTATTTCCATTAATGGGGCATGGTATTGTTAAGACAAATGTTCTCCTCCATAAAAAACAATTTGAAAGATGAATATTCTAATTAGAATGAGAAAAAATACTACTGAAGTACATTTTCAAGGAGGGGTCTTAATATGTCTGTACTTGACAACTGGGAACAATGGAAAGATTTTTTAGGTAGCCGTTTAAACCAAGCTCAATCTGAAGGGATGAGTCAAAATGTTGTGTCTGATGTTGCTTATCAAGTTGGTGAGTATTTGGCGCAACAAGTTGAGCCTAAAAATGAACAAGAGCGTGTTCTAGCTGAACTTTGGAAAGTAGCAGATGAGCAGGAGCAGCATGCCATTGCAAATATGATGGTAAAACTTGTTCAAAATGAAGGCTAGTTAATAATAGAACACTCTACGGACGCCGCATTTTGCGGCGTTTTTTCATCCGTCTGACAGGCTGATCTCGAATTGCTAGTACATAATGAATAAGCATATGATGCAAACTGAGAATAGAAACTTTATCCATAGAAGCTTTGTCAAGCGACAATTATTTCCGACAAAGTTCTTTCAATTATTATTAAAATCAATTATTATGATAGATGAGATCTCAAATTAGCCTCACATATGTCTCAATTAGTACAAAAGGGTGAAGCAAATGGGTTTAAAAGAATGGTACTTAGAATATCAAATACATAAAAACAGACCGGGACTTCTTGGTGATATTTCTTCTCTGCTTGGGATGTTGGAAATTAATATCGTAACGATAAATGGAGTAGACAACATGAGACGCGGTATGTTAATCCGTAGTTCATCGGACGATCAAGTAGCTAGGTTTAAAGCTATATTAGAAACGATCGAAGACATCTCAGTTATTAAAGTAAGAGAACCTAGGCTGCGCGATCGGCTTGCGATTCGTCATGGCCGTTACATTGAGCGTGATGCTGATGACAAGAAAACATTCCGTTTTATTCGCAATGAGCTTGGTCTCCTAGTTGATTTTATGGCTGAACAATTTAAACGTGAAGGACACTTTTTAGTCGGGATTCGTGGGATGCCACGTGTTGGTAAAACTGAATCGATTGTTGCAGCAAGTGTGTGTGCTAATAAAAGATGGTCTTTTATTTCATCTACACTATTAAGGCAAACTGTTCGGAGTCAATTGGCAGATGATGAAATGAGTGAAGACCATATTTTCATTATTGATGGAATTGTGACAACAATGAGATCAACGGAGAAGCATCGTACGCTTGTTAGTGATATCATGAGATTGCCTGCAGTTAAAGTAGTAGAGCATCCGGATATTTTTGTGCGTGAAACAGAATATGAATTGGAAGACTTTGATTGTATAATTGAGCTTAGAAATGATGAGGGAGAAGAGATTACATACGAGGTAGTAGAATCAGGATTTTCCTCTTTTGATATAAGTTAGAGGTAGGTAGGTGTTAGGATTGTCAGAATTAGGTCAGTATTTAAAGGAAGCGCGTGAAGAGAAACAAATTTCATTAGATGACCTTCAACGTACGACAAAAATTCAAAAGCGGTATTTGATTGCCATTGAAGAAGGTCGGTATGATACATTACCTGGGATTTTTTATGCTAGAGCATTTGTTAAGACATACGCCGAGGCAATCGGACTAGATCCGGATCCATTGTTTGATCAGTATCGTCATGAGCTTCCTAATCCGCAACGTGAAGCTGTTACACTTCCGTCACGTACAGAACGGAGTAAGCCATCGGTTGGGCCTAAGAAACGAGCTAAAAAAGGGTCGTTCTTATCCGCTTTGATTGCGGTGGTGTTTATTGGAATTATTGTAGTTGGAATTTGGTTAATGGCTCAAGGTGGAGGTACTGGAGATGATGGAGCGATTGCCCCAGATGACAGTGAGAATCTTGAAGCTGATTTTTCCGAAGAGGTAGGTACTGCTCCTGAAGAAGAGGAGGAGGAGACTGAAGTTGAGGAAATTCCAGAAGAAGAACCTGAAGAAGAAGAGTTAGAGCCTGAACCAGAATTGTCGATTACTTTTATTGAAAGCTCTGGAAATACTTCGTTTTTTGAATTAGAAAATGGCCAATTATCCGATGTTCGAATTGAAATTACTGGAGATCGATCATATATTGATGTTAAGAATGCTCTAGGGAAAACTTTTTACACTGGGACACCGACAGAAGGAGAAGTTATTACTCCTGAGGTAGATGGGGAAGAACGGGTTATCTTTAATTTCGGTGCTTCTCAGTTTGTTAAATTGTTTATTAATGATCAACAATTGGAGTTTCCTTTAGATATAACTCATCAAAAGATTGATATAACGGTTATAGCTGAAGAGTCAGAATAAGAGGATCTTTTCTCTACACTCATCCTTTTTCTAAAGGAGTAGTGTAGAGGGCACTAAAAGGGAAAATCACCTTTTTTAGTGCCCTCGTGTAGAAAAGGTCTTTTTTTTGTTTAGGAATAAGTTGGTTAGATTTATTAATTTATAGAAATTATGGTACAATGATTAATGGACTTTACTACATTAGCAATCACCGTTATATGAAGGAAGGGAATTTTGTGAATTTACCAAATAAAATAACGATCTCTCGGATATTTCTTATTCCATTATTTATGATTTTTTTCTTAGTACCTTTTTCAATTGGTGACATTCATCTTCTTGGCACGATCATCCCTCTTGCCCATTTTATTGGAGCGATCATTTTTATTATTGCTGCTGCAACGGATTGGCTGGACGGCTACTATGCTAGAAAGTACCAACTTGTGACAAACTTAGGGAAGTTTCTAGATCCGCTTGCTGATAAGCTATTAATCACAGCGGCTTTAATTGCGTTGGTTGAACTTCAGCTTTTACCAGCTTGGATCGCTATAGTCATTATTAGCCGAGAATTTGCAGTGACAGGTATTCGGTTAGTCGCTGCAGCTGATGGGGAGGTTATTGCAGCGAGCCAACTAGGTAAGTTAAAAACCGTGTCTCAAATTGTTGCGATCTCTGCACTTATGTTGCACAACTGGCCATTCCAAGCAATGTCATTACCTTTTGATATGATCGCGATTTATATAGCGACTTTTTTAACGATTGTGTCAGGAATTGAATATTTTCAAAAAAATCAACACATTCTCCTAAAAACAAAATAATAGGCGGGTAGATGCAATGAATGCTGAATTAATTTCTGTAGGATCAGAGTTATTACTTGGACAAATTGTTAATACTAATGCGGCCTTTCTATCTCAAGAATTAGCTCTTCTTGGCGTAAATGTTTTTTATCAAACAACAGTAGGGGATAATGGGAAAAGACTAACAGCCGCTTTAGAGTTAGCCAATTCCCGTTCAGATTTGGTTATTATTACAGGTGGCCTTGGTCCAACAAAGGACGATTTAACAAAGGAAACGGTCGCATCATTCGTGAGTAGAAAGCTTGTGCATCATGAGGAATCATTACATAATATTGAGTCTTATTTTCTGAAGAGAAATCGCCCTATGTCAGAAAATAATCGTAAGCAAGCGCTTGTAATTGAAGGAAGTCACGTACTGCTTAATTACCATGGAATGGCTCCAGGGATGATTGTTACTAATAATGACACGAAAATTGTCATGCTCCCGGGTCCGCCGCAAGAAATGAAGCCAATGTTTACTAATGAATTTGTACCTCAATTGGCAAAAATGATGGGGGAACAAACTTCTATTACATCACGAGTACTTCGGTTCTTCGGTATCGGTGAATCTCAATTAGAAACAGATTTATTAGATTTAATAGAAGCTCAAACAAATCCGACTATTGCTCCATTAGCTAATGAAGGAGAAGTGACGTTACGACTGACTGTTAAGCATGCGGACCCTACTGAGCAAAAAAGGCTTCTAGATGAAACTGAAGATCAGGTTACAAAGCGTGTCGGTCAATATTTATACGGCTATGGTGATACGTCACTTATGGAGCAGCTCTTTTTGCAATTACGAGAGAAACACTGTACGATATCTACAGCAGAAAGTTTTACAGGAGGTAAATTTTCCGGCATGTTGACTTCATTTTCGGGGTCTTCGGCTATTTACCGAGGTGGATTCGTTTCCTACGCGACAGACGTGAAGGAAAAGGTTTTAGGGGTGTCGAATGAAGTCATAAAAAAATATGGTGTGATCAGTCCTCAATGTGCTATTGAAATGGCTAAGCGTGCGAAGGAACAGTGCTTATCTGATATAGCAATTAGCTTCACAGGTGTAGCAGGTCCGTCTAAGCAAGAAGGGAAGGAACCTGGTACGATTTTTATTGGCGTTGCTGGACTTACCCCAGAGCCATTGTACTATGAGTTGAATTTAGCCGTAAATCGTAAGGCTGTTACAGATCGAGCTATTAAATATGGATGTTTTTATTTATTGAAAGAAATGAAAAGGTGGAATATGAAAGAATGACAACGTACTTTAATGATTTTCAGATTTCAGAACCGATAAAACGAGCAATTAAAGACATGGGCTTTGAAGAACCTTCTCCTATTCAAGCTAAAGCTATTCCTGTGATTTTGGAAGGTGGAGACGTAGTTGGTCAGGCGCAAACAGGAACAGGTAAGACGGCGGCGTTTGGAATCCCTGTTGTTGATAAGGTAACATCTGACCGTTATGTTCAAGCATTGATTTTGACACCGACGCGAGAATTAGCTATTCAAGTTTCAGGTGAACTTCAAAAGCTATCTGTCCATAAATCTATCCGTACTTTGCCAATTTATGGAGGCCAGTCAATCGGGCATCAAATTCGAGCTTTAAAGCAAGGTGTTCAAGTAGTCATTGGAACTCCAGGTCGAATACTCGATCACTTGCGTAGACAAACATTAAAGCTAGATCAAGTTCATACAATTGTGCTTGATGAAGCAGATGAAATGCTAGATATGGGATTTGTTGATGATATTGAATCGATTCTCCGCCAAGTAAATACAGACCGTCAAACACTGCTTTTCTCTGCGACGATGCCGCCGGCTATTAAAAAACTGTCTCGTAAGTATATGACGGCACCAAAAACCGTGACGATTAACAAAGGTGAAGTGACGGCACCATTAATTGACCAAATGTATTATAAAGTGTTAGAACGAAATAAAATTGAATCTCTTTGCCGCATTATTGATAGTGAAGAAATTGAATTAGGAATATTGTTTTGTCGAACAAAAAAAGGTGTTGCTGAATTAGCTGAAGCCCTTCAAGCTCGTGGATATTTAGCTGATGGCTTACATGGTGATTTAACTCAATCACAACGTGATGCAGTCATGAAGAAGTTTCGTGACTCTTCGATTGAATTTCTTATTGCAACAGATGTAGCGGCTCGTGGAATTGACGTTGATAATGTTACACATGTTATTAACTATGATATTCCACAAGACCCCGAGAGCTATGTTCATCGCATTGGTCGGACGGGACGTGCTGGTCGAAAAGGCTTAGCGCTTACTCTTGTTACACCGCGTGAGATGAAACACTTGCGTTCGATTGAACAAGAGATTAAAATGAGTATTCCTTCGCAAGATGTACCAACTATTGAAGAAGTAGTTGTAAAACAACAAGGTTCTTGGAAAAAGTTAATTTCCGATACAATCAACACTAGCGGAAAAGAGGCTGAATTGTTTGATCCACTCGTCGAAGAAGTCTTAGCAGAATTTTCAGCACGAGACGTCGTATCGGCACTATTAAAAATGAATTTTTCTCCAGCGTCATCCACAGATGAAACAGGTTATAGTTTTGGAGATACTGGTGCTGCTAAAGGCATGGTTCGCTTCTTTATTAATGTAGGTAGAAATGTAAATATGACGCCTAAGGTGTTAATTGAAGCGATCTCAGAGCTTGTTGGTATCCCTGGAAAATCTGTTGGGAAGATTGATATATTTGAAAACTTCACTTTTGTTGAAGTCCCTGAAGAAGCAGCTCCATTTGTATATGAAGCTCTTCGCTATTCGCGAATTAGCGGTGCACGAGTGAATTTAGAACCAGCTAAACCACGCCCTAAGCGCGAACCACGCCGCACTCCAACCCGTAGCTAACCGCAGAAAATGAGAAAGAGCATTCTATTAAGGGAGGGAATTGAAAAGGCGATTTATATCCTTTTTGTAACCTTCTTTAATGGACTCTTTCACTTTTTCCTTCTTGCTTTCCTCTGGCATGTTTTTCCTACTACCATTAACACGAATAAATGTTCGTAAAACTATTGGCAAAAGCGAAAAAAAAATGTATGATAGTAAAGAACGAAACATAGATTCGCTTTTCCAATTTTAAATACATTATTATTGATAATAGAGGAGAGATTCATAATGAGTGATCGTAAGGCTGCCCTTGATATGGCACTACGTCAAATCGAAAAACAATTTGGTAAAGGGTCAATTATGAAGCTTGGTGAACAAGCAGAGCAACGTGTATCAACCGTCTCAAGTGGCGCACTTGCACTTGATATTGCACTTGGAGTAGGTGGCTATCCTAAGGGGCGTGTCATTGAAGTTTACGGTCCAGAATCTTCAGGTAAGACAACTGTATCTTTACATGCGATTGCAGAAGTTCAGAGACAAGGTGGGCAAGCAGCCTTCATTGATGCAGAGCATGCGCTAGATCCAGTTTATGCTCAAAAATTAGGGGTTAACATTGATGAGTTATTGCTTTCACAGCCGGATACAGGAGAGCAAGCCTTAGAAATTGCTGAAGCTTTAGTACGTAGTGGCGCAGTTGATATGATTGTTATTGATAGTGTGGCTGCCCTTGTACCAAAAGCTGAGATTGAAGGAGATATGGGAGATAGTCATGTTGGTTTGCAAGCTCGTCTAATGTCACAAGCATTACGTAAGCTATCTGGAGCAATAAACAAATCGAAGACGATAGCGATTTTTATTAACCAAATTAGGGAAAAAGTGGGCGTAATGTTCGGGAACCCAGAGACGACTCCTGGTGGTCGAGCTTTGAAGTTCTATTCTTCCGTTCGTTTAGAAGTTCGTCGTGCGGAAACATTAAAGCAAGGCAATGATATGGTAGGGAACAAAACTAAGATTAAAATTGTAAAAAATAAAGTGGCCCCTCCATTTAAAGTAGCAGAAGTTGATATCATGTACGGTGAAGGTATTTCTCGTGAAGGTTCGATTTTAGATATTGCATCAGATCTAGATATCGTTCAAAAAAGTGGAGCATGGTACTCATTTAACGAGGAGCGTCTCGGTCAAGGGCGTGAAAATTCTAAGCAGTTCTTAAAAGAGAATTCGCACATTGCAGAACAAATTGAAACTCTCATTCGTGAGCATCATGGCTTAAATGGTGAAATAGAAGTGGCGGCAGCGACAGAAGAAGAGTTTGAAGAAGTTCCTTTTGATTTAAAATAATATTTGGACGAAGGGGTGTTCTAAAGGTGAAATGTAACCTTTGGGACACCTCCTTCTTTTAAGATTTTTAGAAGGAGGTGGCAAGTGATGAAATTTTTGTATGTAACAGACACACATATTCGTGGAACGACTCCTAAAAATCGCTTGGACGTTTATGTTGATACATTAAAAGAGAAGTTAGAGGAAGTTATTGAACTAGCAAATAAGGAAGAGGTCGATGTACTTTTGCACGGAGGGGATGTGTTTGATCGCCCAGATCTATCTCCAAATGTTGTCGGACAATTCGCGAAAATTTTCATGAAGGCAAACATGCCTATTTATGTGGTTGCAGGAAATCACGATACATTTGGGCACAATCCAGAAACGATTTCACGAACGATGCTAGGACTAATGGATTCATTTGGTGTAATGACAGTCATTGATCCGAGTAACCCTATTCTAATTGAAAAAAATGGGCAACGCGTCCAAATTAGTGGGCAACCTTATCACTATGATTTAGACCAACGTGATCCGAAATTAGACTATTATCCAACCAATGAAACGAACGCGGATGTTCTTATCCACATTGTTCATAGTATGCTTGTCGAGAAAGCCTTACCAAAAGGAGTGCCCCATACGATCATTGATCATATATGGGGAACAACGGCAGATATTATTCTAACGGGCCATTTTCATGGTGGTTTTGGGATCAAGGAACGAAATGGCAAGTTTATTTGTAACCCCGGAGCCCTAGCCCGTGTAAATAACCATTGGTCAGAAATAAGTAGAATGCCTAAAGTTATTATTGGTTCAATCATTGATAGAAACATTTCATTGCGAGAAATTACTATTAAGAGAGCACAAAAAGGGGATGATGTTTTAGATCGTTCGTTTTTAGAAAAAGCTGTCCATCAAGAAGAAAAATTACATAGTTTTGTTCAACAAGTAAAAGAAACATCGCAATTTCAAACTTTGAATATGAGTGATATTATTTTAGAAATCGCTTCGCTAAAAAGTGTCGAAGAAAAAGTTAAACAAGAGGCACTACGTAGGATGACAGTCATTGAAGAGGTATGGAAGGACGGAGAGTATGAATAATATTCGAGCGGTTCGGTTAGAGAATTTCCAATCTCACTTAGATACTTTTGTCGAGTTTAGTAATGGCTTAAATGTAATTGTTGGCCAATCAGATAGTGGAAAAACCGCAATCTTAAGAGGAATTCGCTGGGCGTTGTATAATCAGCCAAGAGGAACGGATTTCATTCGTGTTTCTGGTGACTTTGTTAGAGTTACCGTAACTTTTGAAAATGAAACGGTTATTACTCGTGAGCGTACAGGTTCAAAAAATCGCTATATTATTAAAAAAGAAGGCGAACAAGAGCTTGTGTTAGAGGGCTTTGGCATTCATGTACCTGAGGAAGTAATGAAAGCGCATGGGATGGATCACTTGCGAATTGATCATGACAATGAGTTAATGATTCATTTATCGCAGCAATTAGATGGACCATTTTTATTAGAGAATACAAGCTCCATTCGTGCAAAAGCACTCGGGAGGATTAGTGGCGCTCATTTTCTAGATATGGCTATTCGTGATACGACGAAAGATGTTTCACAGTTAAATGTAAGAATGAAACAAGAACAGCAAGTGATTGATAGGCTGAAAGAAGATATCGAACCTTTTGCTCATTTAGATGAATTAAAATCACAATTGATTCAATCAGATTCCAATATTCAGCATGTCAAAAAGTTGCTTGAGAAAAAAGACAAGCTCCAGAAGCTAAAAGAAATGCTACATCAAGTAACAACCGAAGAAAGTATAACGATACAGAGATTAAATATTGTAAAAAATGTGGATCATTGGGAAACCAAAAAAGAACAACTGCAGGAGATGTTTCATAGATTTACAGTATATGAGCAAAAGAGAAAACAACGGCAAGAAGTTAACAAAACAATTGCCATATGTCAAAAATGGTTAGAAAAGACGGAGCAGACAGAACTAGCAAATCACCGTTATGAAAAATTAAATCATCAATTGCACCTTCTAAAACAATTAAATAACAAGTTACAGCAGTTAAACATAGTCGAGAGATCTGAAAGGGAAGAAAAGCAAAGAGCTAAGAAAACAAGATTTATCGATTCTGTTAGTGTAGAGACATTGGAGCGGATTTCAGCTAACCAATTGAAGCAGAAAAAGCTACAACAAATCCAAGAACTATTACAAGGAAATAGCAATCAGTATAAAAAGATTCATCTCATATGTGACAGATTGCCTAATGTTACTGAACTGAAAAACAAACAAGAAATGATCGCCGAGAAGACGGATGCATGTCATAAGTTAAAAGCGATACAAAGAGAATTAAAAGGGTATCAGCGAAGATCAGAAGAAGGTAGAAGATATATTCAAGCACAGAAGATTGAGCAAGAAAAAGCTGAAGCAGCTCTACAAGAACGTCTTTTAGCCGAAGGAACATGTCCAACTTGTGGTCAAGCTATTTGTAAACAGGCTGAATAAATAAAAAGAAGGTGAATGGTAGTATGTCAGTAGAAAAGCAATTAGGACAAATTAAACAAGCAATTGATAAAGCAAGGGATATGCGTTATCGAGCTGAAGCAAAGCTTGAAGAACTAGAAAACCAGAAAAATAGACTCTTAGTTGAACTAGAAGAGCTTGGGGTAAAACCCGAAGAGCTTGATCAAGAAATTGAAAAGCTTGAAAAAGAAATTGAGGTATCTTTGAGAGAAACGTGGGAGTTGATTCCAAAGGAACTGATTGAGGATGAATAGTTCATCAAATCAATTAAAACAATTAGAGGATCGCTTTAAAAGAGCTCAAGATAAATGGACGAGGCTTGATGCAAAAAAAACCTTATTCGAAGAACAGTTAGCTGAAAAAATAAAAGAGCTTGATTCGTATTTTGAAACAATTGATACGTATGAGAAGGCTCGAGTTTTACTTCAACAATCTGCAGAGTATGCAAGAGAACAAGCAAAGCAACAAATCGAGACATTAGTAACAAACGCATTGCAGTATGTGTTTGGACCGCTATTTTCATTTCAAATTGAACTAGAAGAGCATGGAAACAAAGCGGTCGCGGAATTCTATGTGGTTTCAGAATATGAAGGGGTCAAAGTGAAAACGAGACCCCAAGACTCACGTGGGGGAGGAGTCGTTGATATTGTTACTTTAGCCTTGCGAGTTGCATTAATTGAAACGGTTCAGCCAAGAAGAGAAGGACCTCTATTGCTAGATGAGCCTGGAAAACACGTCTCAGGTGATTATGTTCTTTATTTATATGAGTTTTTAAAATCACTTAGTACAATGTTTAATCGACAAATAATTATGATTACTCATAATTATCATTTAGCCCAATCTGGAGATCTATCTTATGAGGTTTCCATAAAAGATGGGATAAGTGAAGTTACGAAAATTGACAACACTTGACATTGACTAAAACGAGCTATAAAATTAAATAGAATGCGGTTAAGTTTTTAGTAATATTTATTTTTTCCGCGATCAAATGTAATATGCGTTTGTTTTTTATAATGATGAAGCGTATGACAAATTTTTGAAACCAACAATTAGATAGCAAGAGGAGGTGAAAGAGTATGGAAATATTGATCATCTCCATTTTGCTTGTTGTCTCTGCAGGTATTGGTGCAGTTGTTGGATATCTTGTTCGAAAATCCATTGCAGAAGCGAAAATTTCCAGTGCGGAACATGCAGCGAAACAAATTGTTGAAGATGCGAAGCGTGAAGCAGAAGCGGGTAAGAAAGAAGCTGTCCTTGAAATGAAGGATGAGGCACATAAAATTCGCACAGAAGCAGAGCGTGAGGTTCGTGAACGAAGAAATGAGATTCAAAAACAAGAGAATCGTTTGGTACAGAAAGAAGAGATTCTTGACCGAAAGAGTGAAACCTTAGATAAGAAAGAAGAGTCTTTGGATAAAAGGGAGGAATCTCTCACCAAAAAACAACGACAAATTGAAGAGATGGATAGCAAAGTGGAGGAAATCTTGAGCAAGCAGCAAGCTGAGCTTGAACGTATTTCTGGATTTTCCCGCGAAGAAGCTCGTGAAACCATTCGTAGTGAGGTTGAACAAGAAATTGCTCATGAAACAGCTCTTATTGTTAAAGAGCGAATGGCACAAGCGAAAGAAGAGGCTGATAAAAAGGCGAGAGAAGTATTGTCACTTGCGATTCAACGTTGTTCTGCAGACCACGTAGCAGAAACGACGGTTTCGGTAGTCACGCTGCCAAACGATGAGATGAAAGGAAGAATCATTGGTCGTGAAGGGCGTAATATCCGAGCGTTAGAAACGTTAACAGGAATCGATCTAATTATTGACGATACGCCTGAAGCAGTTATTCTATCTGGTTTCGATCCAATTCGTCGTGAAATTGCTCGTACAGCACTTGAGAAGCTTGTTCAAGATGGTCGTATCCATCCTGCTCGTATCGAAGAAATGGTCGATAAGTCTCGTCGCGAGGTTGATGAAGCGATAAGAGAGTACGGGGAACAAACAACGTTTGAGATGGGAATTCATGGGTTACACCCGGATTTAATTAAAATTCTCGGTCGTTTGAAATTTAGAACAAGTTATGGCCAAAATGTGTTGAAACACTCAATGGAAGTGGCTCATTTAGCTGGATTGATGGCGTCTGAATTAGGTGAAGATGTTAAACTAGCAAAACGAGCTGGATTGCTTCACGATATCGGTAAGGCAATTGATCATGAAGTAGAAGGCAGCCATGTGGAGATTGGGGTAGAACTGGCGACGAAGTATAAAGAACACCCAGTTGTCATAAATGCTATTGCATCTCATCATGGGGACACGGAATCAACTTCTATTATCGCAACACTTGTTGCAGCAGCTGATGCCCTTTCGGCTGCAAGACCAGGTGCGCGAAGAGAAACACTGGAAACCTACATTCGTCGTCTTGAAAAGTTAGAGGAAATCTCTGAATCGTTTGATGGCGTAGAAAAGACGTATGCGATCCAAGCTGGACGTGAAGTACGAATAATGGTTAGACCAGATGTTGTTGATGATGCACTCGCACATAAACTTGCTCGTGATATTACGAAGAGAATTGAAGAAGAACTAGATTATCCAGGGCATATACGTGTAACGGTTATCCGTGAAACACGTGCCGTTGAGTATGCAAAGTAAAGTGGCGATTTTCGCCACTTTATTTGTTTTTAACGAAGGAAATGTAGCTAATAATATAGGTAAAGTACATAAGTGAAGGAGCAATTATGAGAATTTTATTTATTGGGGATGTCGTTGGGGCACCCGGTCGAAAGATGATTAAGGAATATACAATGAAGCTAAAACAAACGTACAAGCCAACAATTACGATTATTAATGGTGAAAATGCAGCTTCTGGAAAGGGCATTACAGAAAAAATCTACAAAGGGTTTTTGGATGCAGGAGCACAGGTGGTGACACTTGGAAATCACGCATGGGATAATCGAGAAATTTTCGAATTTATTGATCGTGCAAAAGCATTAGTGCGACCAGCTAATTATCCGGCGGGTGTACCGGGAAAAGGTTATACACTTGTCAAAATCAACGATATTGAAATTGCTGTAATTAATATTATGGGTCGAGCATTCTTACCGCCAATTGATTGTCCATTTACAAAAATGGATGAAATCTTAGAAGAAATTAAAGGTCGAACTCCATATATCTTCGTTGACTTTCATGCTGAAGCGACTAGTGAGAAACAAGCAATGGGATGGTATTTAGACGGTCGAGTCTCTGCGGTCGTTGGTACTCACACTCACGTCCAAACAGCAGACGAACGTGTATTACCAAAAGGAACTGCTTATTTAACGGATGTTGGTATGACTGGCCCTTATGATGGAATTCTCGGTGTTGAAAAGGAACCAGTGCTTCATAAGTTTTTAACGAATTTACCGGTACGTTTTGAAGTAGCAGAGGGGCGTACACAGTTAAGTGGAGTCGTAATTGACATAGACCCCAAAACAGGTCTTTCTAAGTCAGTGAAACGAATCCTAATTAATGATGATCACCCTTTTTATACGTAATCGAGTAAGAAATTTAAAGTTTTAGGAATAAGGATAGGTTTTCTGAAATAAGATGAATTAGATTCACATCTTGTACGATTAGCAAGCATTTGCTAATTGCACTGTTGAATGCATGAAAACGATCGTAATCATGGACAGCCCACTTTTCACATAAAGAGGAGGTACAAGAAATGGAAGTCTTAAAAGTTTCAGCAAAATCTACTCCCAACTCTGTTGCTGGCGCGTTAGCTGGGGTCATACGTGAACGGGGAGCAGCAGAAATCCAAGCAATAGGAGCAGGAGCGCTTAATCAATCAATAAAAGCGATTGCGATTGCGAGGGGATTTGTTGCCCCAAGTGGTATTGACCTTGTTTGTATCCCGGCTTTTACTGATATACAAATTGAGGGAGAAGAGCGAACAGCGATGAAAATAATCGTAGAACCAAGGTGAAAATAGCGTCTGCAAAAAATCCTACTTTCATTTTGAAAGTAGGATTTTGCGTGCTTTAGCAATGATTTGAGATTGATTTGTATTGAAGTTACTCAAGTTTTGTGATAAAAAACGATAGATTCAATTTACATATCTTTGAAAAGTCTTGCTTTTTAACAAGTTTGGGACTATTATAAGAACGTTTAAGACATATTCATTTCAAAAGTTGAGTAAGTCTAGTAATTTACTCGGAAATGTGATATTATGACAATAATTGATATTTCGTGTTTCTAGTCTAATAGACAAGCAAGGAGTGGAGAGTGTGAGAGAGCAGTTATCATGGAAAGTTGGCGGTCAGCAAGGGGAAGGAATTGAAAGTACAGGTGAAATTTTTGCTTCTGCATTGAATCGTCATGGTTATTATTTATTCGGGTATCGTCATTTTTCTTCACGTATTAAAGGTGGACATACAAACAATAAGATTCGTGTAAGCACGTCTCCTTTAAATTCAATTTCAGATGATTTAAATATTTTAGTGGCGTTTGATCAAGAAACAATTGATGTTAATATTCATGAATTACGTGAAGATGGCATTATTATTGCGGATGCTAAATTTAATCCTGTCGTAACGGAAGGTTATGATGTACGCCTTTTTGTTGTACCTTTTACGGAGATAGCGACAGAGCTAGGTACATCTTTAATGAAGAATATGGTTGCTGTCGGTGCTTCAAGTGCGATTCTAGGGTTAGAGCCTGATACGTATCAAGATGTTGTTGAAGATCTTTTCTTGAAAAAAGGAACAAGTGTTGTTGAGAAGAACATGGAGGCGATCCGCCAAGGAGCTGCATACTTCCGAAAAGAAGCAGGGACAAACATGCCTGAATTGCAACTGGCTCCAGCTGACGGCAAGAAGAGAATGTTTATGATCGGAAATGATGCAATCGGAATGGGAGCAGTTGCAGCGGGAAGCCGTTTTATGGCAGCGTATCCAATTACACCTGCATCTGAAATTATGGAATATATGATTGAAAAATTGCCTGAATTTGGTGGTACAGTTATTCAAACAGAAGACGAAATCGCTGCATGTACAATGGCAATTGGTGCGAACTATGCCGGAGTACGTTCGTTTACGGCTTCAGCTGGTCCTGGTTTATCTTTAATGGCCGAGGCGATTGGCCTATCTGGTATGACGGAACAACCACTTGTTATTATGGATACGCAACGTGGGGGTCCAAGTACGGGATTACCTACGAAACAAGAGCAATCAGATCTAATGGCTATGATTTATAGTACACATGGTGACATTCCAAAAATTGTTATCACACCGAGTACTGTAGAGGAAGCCTTCTATGATACTGTTGAAGCTTTTAACCTAGCAGAAGAATACCAATGCCCAGTTATCTTGGTGACAGACCTTGCCTTGTCACTAGGGAAACAAACTGTAGAACCGCTTGATTATAGTAGAGTAGAAATTCGTCGTGGTGCGTTGCAGTTAGGGGAAGAGATTCCAGAGCGAGAAGATAAAGCGTATTATAAACGCTATGAATTAACAGAATCAGGTGTTTCGAATCGAGTGATTCCAGGTATGAAAAATGGAATTCACCACGTGACAGGTGTCGAGCATGATGAAACAGGAAAACCGTCTGAAAGTCCTGAAAATCGTAAGAATCAAATGGATAAGCGGATGCGAAAAGTAGCGAATTTACCAAAACAGTTTAAAAACCCTATTTTTGTAGATGCAAAGCATGCTGAATCGGATTTATTGGTCATTGGGGTCAACTCTACACGAGGAACAATTGCAGAGGCAATGCCAAGACTCGAAGCAGATGGCATTAAAGTGAACCATGCGCAGATTCGTTTGTTACACCCATTTCCAACTGATGAATTAAAGCCATTAATTGATCGTGCTAAAAAAGTAGTTGTAGTAGAAAACAATGCGACAGCTCAACTAGCCAACATTATTAAAATGAATATTGGCAATGTAAAAATTGAAAATGTATTGAAATATGACGGAAACCCATTTTTACCTGGTGAATTACATGAAACTTGTAAGGAACTACATGACGTAAGCAAGGAGTTGGTTTAAATGGCAACATTTAAAGATTTTAGAAACAAAGTAAAGCCAAACTGGTGTCCTGGTTGTGGGGACTTCTCTGTCCAAGCTGCAATCCAGCGTGCTGCAGGAAATGTTGGTTTAGAGCCAGATGACCTTGCTGTAATCTCAGGTATTGGTTGTTCAGGTCGTATTTCAGGTTATATTAATTCATATGGTTTTCATGGTGTTCACGGTCGCGCTCTACCAATTGCACAAGGTGTTAAAATGGCAAACCGTGATTTAACCGTTATTGCGTCTGGCGGAGACGGGGATGGCTTTGCTATTGGAATGGGACATACGATTCACGCTATTCGCCGTAACATCGATGTAACGTATATCGTCATGGATAACCAAATTTATGGCTTGACGAAAGGGCAAACATCACCACGTAGTGACATGGGCTTTAAAACAAAGAGTACACCAGGCGGCTCCATTGAATCAGCTCTGAATGTGATGGAAATGTCATTAACTGCTGGAGCAACGTTTGTAGCACAAAGTTTCTCAAGTGACTTAAAGGAATTAACTTCATTAATTGAACAAGGGATTAACCATAAAGGCTTCTCTCTTATTAACGTATTTAGTCCTTGTGTTACTTTTAATAAAGTGAATACGTATGATTGGTTTAAGGAAAATATTACGAAGCTTTCAGATGTTGAAAATTACGACCCGTCCAATCGCATGACTGCTATGCAAACACTAATGGAACATAACGGTCTTGTGACAGGTCTCATTTACCAAAACAAAGAACAAAAGTCATACCAAGAGTTAATCGAGTCATACGACGAAAAACCACTAGCTCACCAAAATTTAGAACTAACAGAAGAAAAGTTCAACAAACTAATGGCAGAATTTATGTAAGCAAAAAGACCCAAAGGACGATCTTCCCTTTGGGTCTTTTTGCGAAGCGATGAGCGAAGCCGCCGTAAATGTTTTAAGCCTTTTAGGAGCGATCTTCTCCTAAAAGGCGCACGGCGAGAGAAGCCATCGCAACCATGTTCGCGTATTACGTATAAAACAGGTACCTTTCTATTTGAAAAACAGAGGAGGGGGGAGCGAAGCCGCCGTAATGTTTTAAGCCTTTTAGGAGCGATCTTCTCCTAAAAGGCGCACGGCGAGAGAAGCCATCGCAACCATGTTCGCGCTGCTGTACAAAACAGTTAACTGAGAAGTACTCTCCCCATGTTCGCTTTTGTTATATAAAAGAAGTCGCATCTCAAAGAAAAGAGTTCTGCGACTTTTTTCTTTTTTCCAATTACCTACGGACTTGTTAAAAGATAGACAAACAAGATTCATTGAGTTTCTTGAAAGTTCCACGTATAATGTATGAAGGAAACTATGCAAAATTTCGCTCACGTATCGTGAGCTTTCTATTTGTTTGCTTTTAGAAGCTTGATGAAAGGAGTCTTTAACTATGAATGAAGATCAACGTTTAGGACGTTTTGGAAATACAAATGAGCCTATAGATAAAGAAAACAAGAAAAAAGACTATAGTAAATATTTTGATTTCTCAAATGCTAAAGTAGTATCAGAGGAAGATAATAAAAAGGTGATCCGGATAGAAGGGCGAGACATTTCTATTTATGACCAACCAGATTATAAGCAAGGAAAGCGTCGAGGAAAAGAGGATGTACAAGTCATACGTCCAGACAGTCTAATTCCTGAAGAGATGAAGGGGATTGGGAATGGTAAGAAGTTCCTGATTCGTACGTATGGCTGTCAGATGAACACACATGATTCAGAAAATATGGCAGGTCTCCTACTGGAAATGGGCTTTGAATCAACAGAGGAAACAATGGAAGCGGATGTCATTTTACTAAATACCTGTGCGATTCGTGAAAATGCTGAAAACAAAGTGTTTGGTGAAATTGGTCATTTAAAAGCATTAAAAGTTGAACGACCAGAATTGATTGTTGGTGTTTGCGGCTGTATGTCACAGGAAGAATCAGTTGTAAACCGTATCATGCAAAAACATCAGCACATTGATTTAATTTTCGGTACCCATAACATTCATCGTTTGCCGGAGCTTTTAAGAAATGCTATCTACGGGAAAGAAATGGTCGTTGAAGTTTGGTCTAAAGAGGGAGATATTGTTGAAAACATGCCTCGTGCTCGTCAAGGAAAAACACAAGCGTGGGTAAATATCATGTATGGCTGTGATAAGTTTTGTACGTATTGTATCGTTCCTTACACACGTGGGAAAGAGCGTAGTCGACTTCCTGAAGATATCATTGCCGAAGTCCGCGATTTAGCTAGACAAGGCTACAAGGAAATTACTTTACTTGGCCAAAATGTAAATGCATATGGGAAAGATTTAGAAGGGAAAAATTATGGCCTAGGGCATTTAATGGATGAAATTCATAAAATTGATATTCCACGTGTTCGTTTTACAACAAGTCATCCGAGAGACTTTGATGATCACCTCATATCTGTTCTTTCTAAAGGTGGAAACCTAGTTGAGCATATTCATTTGCCAGTTCAGCATGGTAACTCTGAGATTTTGAAATTAATGGCTAGAAAATATACACGTGAGCAATATGTAGAGCTTGCTCATAAAATAAAAATGGCGATTCCGAACGCATCGTTTACAACAGACTTAATTGTTGGATTCCCGAATGAGACAGAGGAGCAATTTGAAGAGACCCTTTCTCTTGTACGCGAGATTGAGTTTGATAGTGCCTACACATATATTTACTCACCTCGTGAAGGAACTCCAGCTGCAAAAATGAAAGATAATGTACCAATGGAAGTGAAACGTGAGCGACTAGGTCGTTTAAATGCACTTGTAAATGAAATTTCAGCAAAGAAAAACCTTGATTATCAAGATCAGATTGTTGAAGTTCTTGTTGAAGGAGAAAGTAAAAAGAATCCAGACGTTTTAGCAGGTAGAACTAGAACAAATCGTTTAGTGAATTTTACTGCTCCTAAATCGGTGATTGGTGAGATTGTTTATGTGAAGGTAACAGAAGCGAAGACATGGTCGTTAAATGGTGAAATGGTTGAGATGGCGGAGGTAAAACAGTAATGACAACAACATATACAAGAGAAGATATTCGTAATAAAGCTAGAGAATTAGCAAAGATGATGGCAGAAACAGAAGAAGTGGATTTCTTTAAACGAGCTGAAAAACAAATTAATGAACATCTAAAGGTACAAGAGCTGATCGCGCAAATTAAAAAGCTTCAAAAAGAGGCAGTAAATCTCCAGCATTATGGAAAGGCTGAAGCGTTAAAAGAAGTAGAAGCTAAAATTGATGCGTTACACGAAGAAATTGATTCAATTCCATTAGTACAGGAATTCAAATCGAGCCAAATTGAAGTAAATGAATTATTGCAGATGGTTTCTAATACAATTTCTAAGGCAGTGACCGAAGAAATTATTACTTCAATGGGTGGAGATTTAGTAAAAGGAACAACGACGAAAAACCCTTATTTTGATGGTGGTTGTCAATAACATAGGGTTTGTTATACAGATCTATTCGATAAGATGAATAGATCTGTTTTTTTATTTTTTAAGAAAAATGGTCATAAATAATTGACTTTTTATATAAATAATTAATAGCTCTTTTTTCTATTAATTGGCGTTGGGGAATTTTGGTAGTAACCTGCCATGGCAAAGAAACTAGATATTTTTAAAGAACTTTTCTCGATTGATGTACTAAACTTTGTAAGCTCAACATATCGTGATATAGATAACGCTTTGCTATCATCTTTCATTCTTTTTTCGCACATTGGTTATTCGCCCTGCATAGGATGACAGTGAAGCATTTGGCGGAGCAAATTTGGCACGTTGAGCCGACACGAGCGACCGACAACTCGATATGATATGAGAAAGAGGAGGGTTTTGTTTCATGTCTCAAAAATTTAACTATCGTGAAATTATTACAAAAGCGGTATGTGGAAAAGGTCGTAAGTTTTCAGAAGCAACTCATACGATTAGCCCTTCACACAGACCGTCAAGCATTCTAGGCTGCTGGATTATTAATCACAAGTATTCAGCAGATAAGAAGGGCGACTCTGTAGTGGTGCAAGGGAGCTACGATATCAACGTTTGGTTCTCGTATAATAAAAATACGAAGACAGATGTTGCAACGCAAACCGTTACTTACTCTGATGTAATTCCACTTTCCATGCAGGATGAAAATATCCTATCTGATGAAATGGACGTTATTGCAAGAGCAGTTCAGCAGCCAAATACATTGGAAGCAACAATCTCTGAAAATGGAGCGAATGTTGATGTACAGGTAGAGCGGGAGTTTCTCGTAGAGTGTATCGGTGAGACAAAGGTTGCTGTAGCTGTAAATTCTGATGGTCTTTTAGAAGATTTTCCTAATGCACAAGCAGCAGATGATGTGAGTGATGAGGAGTATGAACGTCTTGATCCAAATTTCTTACACAGTGAATTTGATAAATAAGACGAGGGAGCAAGCCGACGAGGTTTGCTCTTGTTTTTTCGTAAGTAATTCCCCTACAGTAAAAGACTCCCTAATGCGAGATTCATAGCGGCTATGATATAATAAACCGTATTAATTATGTACGGTGGAGGATATTATGGCACAAATTACCCCTATGATGAAACAATACTTAGAAATAAAGGCACAGCACCAAGATGCCTTTTTATTTTTTCGTCTTGGAGACTTTTATGAATTGTTCTATGAGGATGCAAAACTTGCAGCCCAAGAATTAGAAATTACGTTAACGGGTAGAGGACAAGGTGAAGATCGCATACCGATGTGTGGTGTACCTTATCATTCTGCTGATCAATACATGTCACGATTAATTGAGAAAGGCTACAAAATTGCCTTGTGTGAACAAGTAGAAGATCCGAAAGTTGCAAAAGGCGTAGTGAAACGAGAAGTAGTAAAGCTGCTTACACCAGGGACGATGATGAACGGAAATGTCATTAAGGAGAAAGAAAACAATTACTTAGTGGCAATGACGGCATTTGAAGATCAAACTTTTGGACTAGCTAGAACGGATCTAACAACTGGTGAATGTGCTGTAACGCTAATCAGTGATGCGCTTGAAGATGTTATTCATGATATTGCAAGTTCAGGCACAAAAGAGTTAGTTGTTGCTTCAGATCTTGATGAGATAATCTTGAAACGAATTATAGAGAAGTGTCCGGTTACCGTTTCCTATGAAGATAAGGTAGAGCTTGATCAAAACTATAGTAAGCTTTGTGCTGATTTACAGTCTGAAAAACTGATAACTAGTTTCGCTAGACTTTTACAATATTTAATTAGAACACAAAAACGTGCATTAAATCATTTACAAAAAGTCACTTATTATCATTTTGATTCTTTTATGAAGATGGATACTCATACGAAAAGAAATCTCGAGCTGACGGAATCACTTAGAGAAAAGAAGAAGGCTGGATCTCTGCTTTCGATTGTTGACCAGACTGTGACAGCGATGGGTGGTAGACTCGTAAAGAATTGGTTAGAGCGCCCTTTAATTGATCAATCTGGAATCGAGCAACGCCTGGAGCTAGTCACTTCTTTTCTAGAATCCTATTTCGAGCGAGAAGAATTGCGAGATGAGTTAAGGCATGTGTATGATCTTGAAAGGTTAGCAGGAAGAATTGCCTATGGTAGCGTTAATGCTCGTGAACTCGTTCAATTAAAGCGTTCCTTAGAAAAGGTACCAATCATAAAAGACCTAATTGGAAAAATGGCACCTTCTTCTCTTAATCGGTGGTTTCACGAAGAAGATCAAGCTGTTGAATTAATAGAACTTCTTGATCGTAGCTTAGTAGAGGATCCCCCAATCTCTGTTACAGAAGGTGGAATGATTCGATCTGGTTTTCATGAAGAATTAGATACGTATCGTGATGCGAGTAAAAATGGAAAACAGTGGATTGCTGAACTTGAACAGAAAGAGCGTCAAGAAACAGGGATTCGTTCGTTGAAGATCGGCTTTAATAAAGTATTTGGCTATTATATTGAAGTGACAAGAGCAAATACTCATTTATTACCTGAGGGTCGTTATGAGCGCAAACAAACATTAACGAATGCAGAACGCTACATTACTCCTGAACTTAAAGAAAAAGAAGCGTTAATTTTAGAAGCGGAAGAAAAAATGGAACAACTTGAATATGATTTGTTTGTTGCTGTAAGAGAAGAGGCAAAACAATATTTACAATTTATTCAAACATTGGCTCATTCTATTAGTGAAATTGATGTATTAGCAGGATTTGCGACAGTAAGTGAGCAACGCCATTATGTAAAGCCAAGCTTCTCGAAAAAGAGAGACATTGTGATTGTCGAGGGTCGTCATCCTGTTGTTGAAACAGTGATTGAAAGAGGTCAGTATGTTGCTAATGATGTACACATGACAAAAGGGCGAGAGATGTTATTAATTACAGGGCCGAACATGGCAGGAAAAAGTACTTATATGCGTCAGTTAGCCTTGCTCGCTGTCATGGCACAAATTGGTTGTTATGTTCCGGCGACTTCGTGTGAATTACCAATATTTGATCAAGTATTTACAAGGATTGGTGCTGCTGATGATCTTGCTAGTGGGCAGAGCACATTTATGGTTGAGATGCTCGAAACACGTTATGCTCTTACAAAGGCAACACAAAATAGTTTGATCTTGCTTGATGAAATAGGGAGAGGTACTTCCACGTATGATGGAATGGCATTGGCACAAGCCATTATTGAATACATTCATGATATCGTTCGTGCAAAAACCCTCTTCTCCACTCATTATCATGAATTAACACAACTAGATAAGGAACTAGTAGATTTACAAAATGTTCATGTATCAGCAGTTGAAGAAAACGGAACGGTTGTATTCTTGCATAAAGTTGTCGATGGACAAGCGGATCGTAGTTATGGGATTTATGTAGCAGAATTAGCAGAGTTACCAACTGAGGTGACAGAGCGTGCTGAGACATTGTTAAAGCAGTTTGAAGATGGTACGGCAGCACCTAAAACAAACAATCAATTAACACTCCCTGCTTCCTCTCCAGAGCAACAATTATCTTTATTTGGTGATGAAGATGTGGCTCAGCAAGAAAAGAACGTTTCCGTCGCACTTTCTGGACAAGAAGAAAAAGTTTTGAAGAAGCTTGTTAAAAAAGACGTGCTTCATATGACTCCAATTGAAGCGATTCAATTCATCAATGAACTTCAACGATTATTAAAATAACAGAAGGAGGGGTTCGATGACGAAAATCATAAAGCTTGATGATGCGTTATCTAATAAAATTGCTGCAGGTGAAGTTGTCGAACGCCCTGCGTCAATTGTAAAAGAATTAGTGGAAAATGCACTTGATGCAAATAGTACACACATTGTTGTTGAGATTGAAGAAGGTGGGCTAACGTCAATTCGGATTGTGGATAATGGTGATGGAATCGACGAGGATGATGTTGAGACAGCCTTTTATCGTCATGCTACTAGCAAAATTAGGACAGATCGCGATTTGTTTCAAATCGGCACGTTAGGTTTCCGGGGAGAGGCATTGCCGAGTATAGCTTCTGTAGCCCATGTGTCTCTAACTACTAGCACGGGCGTAGGGCCAGGTACAGAAATTATGTTAGAGGGCGGTGTGATCAAGCATAAGAAGGTTGCAAAGGCAAGAAAAGGGACAGAGGTTATGGTGACGAATCTCTTTTATAATACGCCAGCAAGATTAAAATATTTAAAAACTGTTCATACAGAAGCAGGGAATGTAAGTGATATTATTAATCGTCTTGCACTAGCGCACCCTAATGTAGCATTTGAATATTCTCATCATGGAAAAGAAGTATTAAAAACGTCAGGCAATGGTGATATTCGTCAAGTAATTGCTTCAATTTATGGAAGAAACGTAGCAAAAAAAGTAAAACCTATTGAAGGTGAATCGCTAGATTATGAAATAAGTGGCTTTGTAGCTTTGCCGGAATTAACAAGAGCGTCTAGACAGTATATGTCTATTTTCGTTAATGGCAGGTATATTCGTAACTATGCACTTGCTAGAGCGATACAAGACGGTTATCATACATTACTACCTATTGGACGCTATCCTCTTGTCGTACTTTCTATAAAAATGGATCCAAAATTAATTGACGTCAATGTTCATCCATCGAAACTGGAAGTACGTTTAAGTAAAGAAGAGGAATTAGGTCAATTAATTACTCAATCAATCAAACAAATATTTGAAACCGAGACATTAATTCCAGAGGCAGATACGAGACAACGAACGAATTTCACAAGCATAAAAAGTGAACAAGTATCATTTGATTTTGAAAAACCAACACCAATGGAGTCCCCCTCAAATGTTGGGCTACAAGTAAAAGAAAATGAAACGTGGCAAGAAAAGTCTCATTCCCCATTAGAACTAGCTGATGATATAGCGCAGGACAGTGAGTACGAAAGAACAATCACACAACGTTATCAAGAGCAACAGCAACCTGTTGCAAGTACGTATGAGAGCATTGAGACAGCTATTGATCATCAGGAAGAGGACTCAGGAGAAGAAGAAACGAAAGTCGAAGAAAAGGTAACAGAGCGAGTGCCGGTCCTTTATCCTGTTGGGCAAATGCATGGGACGTATATAATTGCACAAAATGAGACAGGAATGTATTTAATTGATCAACACGCAGCCCAAGAGCGTGTGAAGTATGAGTTCTTTAGAGACAAAGTGGCAGAAGTGAGTCAGCACGTACAAGAACTGCTTGTTCCGATTACACTAGAATGTACGGCACAGGAATTTGCTACAATTAACGAACATATCGATGATCTTCATGCTGTTGGAGTTTTTCCAGAACGATTTGGTACACAAGCGTTTGTCATTCGCTCGCACCCAACGTGGCTGCCAAAGGGACAAGAAGAAGAAACAATTCGTGAAATTATTGACTACTTGTTAGAGCATCGAAAAGTGAATCTTGGCAAACTTAGGGAAGAGGCGGCAATTTTAATGTCCTGTAAGGCAGCAATCAAAGCAAATCGTCACCTTCGTCAAGATGAGATGTTTGCCCTGTTAGAATCGCTTAGAAAAAGTAGCGACCCATTTACCTGCCCACACGGCCGCCCAATCCTTGTCCACTTCTCAACCTACGCACTAGAAAAAATGTTTAAACGAGTGATGTAAGAGAGTTCATAGAAAAAGGTCGCTTTTTACCTTTTTCTATGAACTCGAAGCGTTGAGCGGAGCCGCCGTAATGTTTTAAGCCTTTTAGGAGTGATCTTCTCCTAAAAGGCGCACGGCGAGTGAAGCCAACGCACACGATCTACGCACATGTAAAGGGAAAGGTCGTTTTTTACCTTTTTCTATGAACTCGGAGCGTTGAGCGAAGCCGCTGCTAGCTTTTAAGCCTTTTTTAGGAGTGGGTTTCTCCTAAAAGGCGCACGGCGAGTGAAGCCAACGCACACGATCTACGCACATGTAAAGGGAAAGGTCGCTTTTTACCTTTTTCTATGAACTCGAAGCGTTGAGCGGAGCCGCTGCTAGCTTTTAAGCCTTTTTTAGGAGTGGGTTTCTCCTAAAAGGCGCGCAGCGTGCGTAGCCATCGCAACCATGTTCGCACTATTGAGGCAAAGAAACAAATACCACACTATAATATTAAGTAAGAGCGAGTACAGCGCCGTCAAGCTTTTAAGCTTTGTAGACTGTGATCTTCTCCTAAAAGGCGCACGGCGAGTGAAGCCAACGCACACGATCTACGCACATATAAAGGAAGGTCGCTTTTTACCTTTTTGTAAGAACTCGAAGCCAACGTAAATATGTTCGCACGATTAAAGCCAAGAACACTATTTAACCTTCTTGTCTGAACAAGAACGAGAACAACCGTCATATACACCAATTCATTTACAATACATAGGGGATAATACCATGATCATTACAACAGCAAGAAAAGGAGCAGACGTATTAGAGGAGAAAGCATTGCGCTTTAGCTTAGAATTAGCTGCTCCATTTATTCGCCGAAGTGAGGCTTCTGTTCAAGACCTAATACAACATTACGAAGCGGATGTTCTCGTAATAGGAAAGGGCAAAGTAACTCTTTATTCAAAGGATGGTGGAGAGCCCTTTTTTTATCATCCGAACTCTGCTATGTTTCGGGTAAAGCAATTTCAAAAAACAAATTATGATCCGTTAGTAGCTTCAGCGGATCTTTCGAAAGGAATGTCGTTTCTTGATTGTACGTTAGGTTTAGCCTCAGATAGTCTAGTTGCACAAATTGCTGTAGGAAAAAGTGGTCGTGTAACAGGCTTAGAGGCCAATCAAACTCTTGCTAGTATTGTCCGCCATGGTCTTGGATCTTGGCAGGATGGTGGTGCTTTGATGATTGATGCAATGAGAAGGATCGAAGTGGTTCATGCACATCATAAAGACTATCTTCAAAATCTACCTGATCATTCGTTTGATGTCGTTTATTTTGATCCTATGTTCGAGCAGCATTTATCTAATTCAACGGGTATTAAGGCATTAAAACAGTTTGCTTGTCATGATGACTTATCAAAACAAGTAATAGATGAAGCAATACGAGTAAGTAGATCACGTGTTGTTTTAAAAGATCACTATGAGAGTGACCGATTTAATCGTTACGGATTTCATGTAATGAAAAGGCAACACGCTACGTTTCATTATGGGTTTATTACGATTTCAAAATAATCCATGTACGAACGTTTGAATTTAAAGGAATAGGGAGAAGATGATGAAAGAACAGTTAATTGTAATTGTCGGTCCAACTGCAGTTGGAAAAACAGCATTGAGTATTAAATTAGCAAAGAAATACGAAGGTGAAGTTATTAGTGGAGATTCGATGCAAGTATATAAAGGTATGGATATTGGTACGGCGAAGGTGACCGATGAAGAACAAGAAGGGATCCGCCATCATTTAATCGATATATTGCATCCGAAAGAGTCATTTTCAGTTGCTGAATTTCAAGAAAGATGCATTCCTCTAATTTCACAGATTAATAACACCGGCCATGTCCCACTTTTAGTAGGTGGTACAGGACTATATGTAAATGCAATTACAAAACAATACCGTTTTGAATCGCTGCCGACGGATGAACGTTATCGTGAAGAACTAGAACAACTAGTAAGTATAATAGGAAATGAACAATTACATAATCGTCTCAAACAAGTAGATCCAAAAGCTGCACAACTCATTCACCCTAATAATGTGCGACGTGTCATTCGAGCACTTGAAGTAACACAAGCTACAGGGACTCCCTTCTCCGAACACCAAATGGAAGAGCAAAAAGAGGAGTCGCCATATTCATTAGCGTTTATCGGATTAACGATGGAACGTGAACTGCTTTACGAACGAATTAATAAACGTGTTGACATAATGATGGAACAAGGATTGTTAGAAGAAGCAAGGTCTTTATATGACCGTGGTATAAGAGATTGTCAATCGGTGCAAGCGATTGGATATAAAGAGCTCTATGATTATTTTAACGGTTTCTTGTCATTAGAAGATGCTGTTGATATGTTAAAGCAAAACTCAAGGCGTTACGCCAAACGACAGTTAACATGGTTTCGAAATAAAACGGAGGCGACATGGTTTGACATGTCGGATGGATTAACAGACAAAACATTCCAGGAAATTTGTTCTTTTGTTGAAGGAAAATTACCATTTATATCGAAATAAAGAGAGAGTCAATTAGAGGAGGACACCCCGATGAAGCAACCTATTAATATTCAAGATCAATTTTTAAACCAATTACGTAAAGATAATATTTCTGTCACTGTCTTTTTAACAAACGGATTTCAAATCCGTGGCTTAATCAAAGGCTTTGATAACTTTACGGTCATTTTAGAAACAGAAGGGAAGCAGCAGCTTGTTTATAAGCATGCTATTTCTACATTTGCTCCGCAGCGTAACGTTCAGTTGAAGTCAGAAGAGCAAGAATAAGAAAAGCGCCTAGAAGGGCGCTTTTTCTTATTCTTTGCTGTTTTTTAATTTCTGCTCAAATATTAAAAGCAATAAATAGAAACTTTTTGTCACATCATTCCACATTAACTTTTCTATCAATTTATTTTGATGTATTGATTGTATAACCGTTTTTTTCTGAGTTCACAATTACAACAAAAAAATGATGAAACAAAAGAAAAATGCGGGATTAGGCTGACCCCGCTAATAAACGTTGCTTCTGTTCCTTTGTAATTGATTGAATTGTATTTAGGTAACGGTTCATTGACAATGGTGTCGTATAGCCGATCCACTGAACTAACTCATCGGATGTCATCCCATTTAAAAGAGTGGTTAATATAAAAGTGTTTCGAAGTGTTTGAGCACTAATTCCTTTACGTAATTGCGCGCGCTTTACTTCCAACCGAACCATTTTCTGAATGGCGATCATAGACATCCGTTTTGGTTTGTCATCATCATAAGACCAATGAAACGTTTTACGCTTAAAATCAAATGAGACTATCAATGGATCTTCACTATAAAAACGAGGTCTAACAGGCTCTGGGATGCTCTTAAAGTATGTGTAGGCTAATTGTTTGTGATCTTCGGCCATAACAATCACTCTATTGTCCTTTTGAATGTGTAATTCATTGCGTTCAAATTTTATATCTCTCATCGAAAGCTGCTGGACTTCATGTAGTGTTAGACCATAATTTAAAAATAGTCGAACAATAAATTCATTCCGTTCCTTATAGAAATGAAATACTTCAAGTTGTTGGTCGGAAAGGCTATTTGTTGATGATATCGAAGTGAGAAATTGAGCTTGTTCTTTCCGCTGTAACCAATCTGATTCTTCTAGTGGATCTGAAGAAAGCTCAGGAGGCTCGATTTCGGCCATAGGACTTAGTTCACTTTGGCCCAAGGATTTACGGTACTGATGTACTTGTCTTAACACACTGTGAATGCGTCGAATTGTTCGTATATTATACTTTCTCACTTCCATCAAATCATGAAAGAAAAGCTCGAGCTCCTCTTTTGTAATGGACTTCCAGTTTATTTCTTCTGTTGTTGAACGTGCCTTATGCAGCCAATATGAAAAATCATTCAAATCGTAAATGTAGCGTTTAATAGTTGAATTTTTTCGCCCTTTCGCTGCTAATTCGTTAATGTAGTTATCAATAAATGAAGGAAACAAATATTCCATTGTATACACCCCTTCCTTATTGATACTATTTGATGTATTTACATAATTTCCTGCATGAACTTACTAGTTTGAACTCTCGTATTATTTTGAAGGGTGTTTGGACTTTTCTTTTTTTTCGATTACATGGTCGTGAAAAATGTAACTGTAAGGTTCTGATTTGATTGATCTTTTCTTTTCATGGTTGGGTGAAGAAGTAACTGCAGCAAATAATATAACGATGAAACATAAACCGAATAAACTAATGATTCCAGTTAATAGTTCCATAAAATAGTCCCTCCTTTACGATCTATAATTATCGTAAAGCGTGAAACGCGTTTCAGAACAAGTGAAAAAACACACTTTTTGATAAAAAAATATCATCAACAAATAAATCATAACGATAATTGGGATTATAAAGGAAAAAGGAAAGTCAATTGTATTCAATACCTAAAACTTTTAGTCTTATTTAGAGTATCTCCTTGGATAAAATCACCATTTTATCAAGAAGAAAATTTCAAGAAGTTTCTTCTGATGCTCTATTTATGTCAATTTATCTTATTGTTAAAGCATATAATGTAGAGAAAAGATGGTGGGAGTTTTATGTTAAATTACAGCCTGTTCGGATAATTAAATTCCACATATAGTAAATTCTTGCTGCGATTGTTATTGCTAAGTGGTAAGAATTGGGAAGAAAGGGGAAGAGGAATGTTTTTAGATTTCGTTATTGTTGGAAAATTAAGCTTAGCATTGTTTTTAGGAATGTTAATTGGGATTGACCGACAATTAAAACATAAGCCTCTAGGACTAAAGACATGCATGGTGATTAGCGTAGCAAGCTGTCTTGTTACAATTGTTTCGATTGAAGCATTTCATATATTTGCAACGCCTACATTTAGTGCTATGGATCCGATGCGTTTAACAGCCCAGATTGTAAGTGGTGTTGGCTTTTTGGGAGCTGGTGTTATTCTTAGGAGAAGCAATGATGTAATCTCGGGATTAACAAGTGCAGCCATGATTTGGTCAGCATCTGGACTCGGTATAGCTGTAGGGGTAGGGCTTTATTTTGCGTCTTTGGTTGCAGTTATTCTCTTTATTATTGCTGTTAATGTACTTCCTGCCATTATCAAATTAATTGGACCTAGCGCATTAAGGGAAAGGGATGTTTTTGCAAAAATAGTAATGGAACCAAATTATAAAATGACAGATCTGCTCCAAGCAATCGAAATGAAAGAACATGATTTTTATGGAAGACAAAAAGGGGATATTAAAATACGCAATATTAAAATACGTGATCTGGACAATGGCAACCAACAAATCAAGATTACAATCTCAGCTCCAGAATATATATATACAACAGACCTATATTACATGTTCAAAAAGATTGATCATGTCTTAACAGTAGACCTTGACCATGTTTAGAATTTGCCTGAGGAAGAAGTAGAGATTCTACCTGCCTTAGGCATTTATTTTTTTGCTAAAAACGTAATATATTTATAAAAATATCTAGACAAAAAAAGCAAAGTATGAAAAAATATAATTGTTGCGTTAGGGAAACAATTATTTTTTTGTTTAAAAAGTTTCCTTTGTCCAAAATAATTAGAAGTGAACAACTGATATTTTTGAAAAGGAGAGGGAATCATGCTAAAGAAATTGGGTTTTTTCTTATTTGTACTAAGTCTATCGTTTTTCGTATTAATAGGCTGTAGTGCAGAAGAGACACAACAAGAAGAATTGGATGATGAACAGCAAGAGGAAACAACAGAGTCTGAGGGTTCAACTGAAGAGGCAACAAATGAAGAAGAAGGTGGCCTTGTTATTACTACAAGTTTTTCAATCCTAGGAGACATTATCGGTACGATTGTTGGAGATAGAGGAACAGTTGACTACATTGTTCCAATTGGCGAAGAGCCGCACGAATATGAGCCCGTACCAAGTGATTTTCAAAAAGTTAGTGATTCAGATGTCTTTTATGTCAATGGACTTGGCTTAGAAGAGTGGATTGAGAAGTTGGTTGAAAGTGTTGGTGGCGATATTTCCATTGTATCTGTGAGCGAAGGCGTTACACCAATTATGCTTGAAGGCGGTGAGGAAGAAGATCCTCATGCATGGATGAGTGTAGAAAATGTCAAACTTTACGTTGAAAATGTTGTAGCCGACTTAATCGAACGTGACCCTGAAGGCGAAAGTACGTATCGTGAAAATGCAGATGCATATTTAGCGGAGTTAGAGGAATTAGATACTTTTATAAAAACGGAAGTAGAAGCGATTCCTGAAGAAAATCGAGTGATTGTTATTAGTGAAAATGCTTTTAAATATTTTGGTGAAGCATATGGTTTTCAAACTGAAGGAGTATGGGAAATCAATTCTCATGAAGAAGGTACTCCTGGACAAATCGCACGTGTAATCGATGTCGTAAATGATCAAGGGATTCCAGCTATTTTCGTTGAAACAACAGTAGATCGCCGTTACATGGAGTCGGTATCAGGTGATACTGGAGTAGAAATAGCAGGTGAAGTGTATACAGATGCTGTTGGTCAAGACGGCAGTGGTGCAGAGACTTACATTTTAATGATGAAACATAATGTTGAAACATTTGTAAATGGTTTGAAGTAAATGGTTCTTGAAGAAAGTAGCTCAGATTGATTTGGGTTACTTTCTTTTTTTATGTTTGATTCTCCTTTTAAAATCGATTAAAATAAATTAAAACGTAATAATTACGATTTAAAAAGTGATTTTTTAGATAGAAATGAGGGGAATAGAATGTTAGAGTGGACAATCATTGGTGGAGGCATTCAAGGATGCACACTGGCCACTTATTTAATTAAAAGAAAATGTACAACGATTTCTAATCTTGCAATCGTTGATCCACATTCTGAACCACTTTTTACTTGGAAAAGGTGTACGAAAACAGTTGAAATGCCTTTTTTAAGATCACCGTCTATTCATCATCTAGATATTGACCCATTTTCCCTTGAGAAATTTGCAAAATCTGAAGGTGGTAAACTGTCTTCTCACTTTTATGGACCTTATGATCGACCGTCGCTTTCGCTTTTTAACAAACATTGTGATGTCCTTTTTGATGATATCCAGTTACAAAAAAGTTGGATTCAAGGGCGGGTGATTAAGCTGGAGAAGGTGAAGCAACATTGGCAAATTACATTAAAGGACGGAAGACAAGTAGATAGTAAAAATGTTGTCTTAGCAATGGGATTAAGTGAGCATCCGTTCATACCAGATTGGGCAAAAAAATTGCAAGAAAAGGGAGCGAACATCCAGCATATTTTTGAAAACAGTGTGAGTGAAGACGAAAACCCCACAGGAGAAATCGTTATTGTAGGAGGCGGAATTAGTGCTATCCATACTGCTTTAAAATGGAGTAAAAGACGACCTGGGAAGGTAAGACTCTTAACTAGACATCCTCTTCGAACACATCAATTTGATTCCGATCCAGGGTGGCTTGGCCCCAAAAAGATGAAATCGTTCGAAAAGGTTACATGTCTTGAAAAAAGAAGAAAAATCATTACAAGTGCAAGATTTAGAGGATCCATTCCCAAAGAATTAAAAATGAAGATATTACGGGAGGAGAGAGAAGGACGTCTTGAATTGATCATTGATGAAGTGCCTACAGCATCGTTTGAAAATGATGAAATTATATTAGATTTAAAGCAGACATCCATCCATACGAATCAAGTGTTATTAGCGACAGGCTTTCATGCAACTCCCCCAGGTATAGAGTGGTTAAACCGTACGATAGAAAAGGAACAACTGCTTTGTGCAAATTGTGGGTATCCGATCGTTTCTGAAGACTCATTACAGTGGGGAGATAACCTATTCGTCATAGGAGCACTTGCAGAACTCGTAATTGGACCCGTTTCGCGAAATATTTCTGGCGCGAGAAGAGGGGCAGAGAGAATTGTTCAGTTTCAATCATAGTCAAGAAATGAAATTGAATTTTTGTATGTGAAATGCCAATTAAATATAGTACCCAACAACAGTTAGTTAAAGGAGGTTCTTAGAAAGCATTTCTTAGACCTCCTTCTATGTTGATAATTTTATAAAACCAAAGGAGGGGACGAATGCTAGATCAATTATATCGTAAACTCGTTATCGATCATGCAAAGTATAAACGAAATTTCGGCAGACTAAAAGGAGAAGGAGTACGTAAAATTCATTATAAGAACCCAACTTGCGGAGATGTTATTACTCTTTATATACATATACAAGACGAGTTACTAACAAATGTTTCATTTGAAGGGGAGGGCTGCAGCATTAGTATGGCGTCTTCATCGATGATGACAGAGTTAATTCAAAATAAGGATATTAAAACCGTCTCCTCAATTAGGAGTGAGTTTGAACAGTTAATCCGTCAAGGTGAACAATCTGATGATCAAATTGACTTAGGAGATGCCTTATCATTGCAAGGGGTACATAAGCTAAAGGCACGTCATAATTGTGCTTTGATGGCTTGGCAGGCGCTAGATAAAGTTTTACATGATGTTGATTCTTATAAAGGAATGAAGAAATAATTTAAAAGGAGAATGTAGCAATGAGTGTAATGGAACATAAAAAAGAAGCACCAAAACAAGTTAGATGTAAGGTAATAACTGTAAGCGATACGCGTACGGAAGACACAGATAAAAGCGGAATGTTAATTCAGGAATTTTTACTTAAACAAGGACATGTATTAGAAGATTATGAGATTGTAAGAGATGAAAAACAAGAGATTAATAATGCTCTTCAAAAAGGCATTCAAGCAAAAGAGATTGATGCAATCCTTTTGAATGGTGGAACGGGTATAGCTGATCGTGATGTTACAATCGAGACGGTAAAAGAAATGTTAGATAAAGAGATTGTTGGGTTTGGAGAGTTATTTAGAATGCTAAGTTATACAGAAGATATTGGAGCAGCAGCGATGTTGAGCCGGGCAATTGCCGGTGTCAGTAATCATACGGCTGTATTTGCCATGCCAGGATCAAGCGGTGCTGTAAAGCTAGCCATGAATAAATTAATAAGTTCAGAACTAGCACATGTAATTAGAGAAATTAGAAAGGATTTGAAGTAGAAATATAATGAATAAACAATCAGTAGATATTTTTATTTTAAGTGGCTTTTTAGGTAGTGGAAAAAGCACGTTGTTGAAAGAACTAATTCAACTGGAAAAGAAACAAGGCAGACGCATGGGCGTTTTAATGAATGAGTTAGGTGATATTAGTATTGATTCGGCTATCATTCCAAGTAATACTCCTCTAAAAGAAATGCTTAATGGATGCATTTGTTGTACGATTCAGGGAGAGTTAAGTGTACAATTGAATGTTCTTATACAAGACCATGAGTTAGATGCTATTTACATTGAAGCAACAGGTGCTGCTCACCCCTTAGAGATAATCGATGCTTGTACACATCCTATTTTAGCGAGCAAAGTAAATGTGAAAGCAGTATTAACCGTTGTAAATGCAAAACAATGGTATGAAAAGAAAATGAGTAATAAGCTCAAAAAGCTTTTGGTAGAACAAGTTAAGTATGCCGATGTCGTTCTTATAAATAAAAAGGATCAAGTGGAAGAGAGTGTGCTGAGTCTAGTAAAAGAAAGTATTAAGGAAATCAATGATCAGGCTATTATTTCGAGTGTTACGTTTGGAAAATGGGATTCTTTATTTTTATATAAAAAGGATCCACATTTAGGCGAATACAGTCAAACGCTTGACGGCACTCATGACTCACATGTTCATGATCATTTACATTTAAGAACGGTATCATTTCCTGTTAATCAAGCCATTGATCGAATTCAATTTTTGCATTGGCTAGAAAGAATGAAGGGACAACTGATTAGAGCAAAAGGATTTATCTATTTAAAAGAAAGTCCTGGTCTATTTTTATTTAATTATGCTTACGGTGATCCTGTTTTTGAGCGATATAAAATGGATAAGACTTATCATCCTGTACTTGTTTTTATTGGAGAAGACTTAGATCAAGTTGAGATTGAACAGGGGTTAAGAAAGTTATAAGAAAAAAAGATTGACCAAATCAAGACGACTTTTTAGGGGTGGTCTTTTTTTGGAGTATATAAAGATATAAAGGTAGACCGTAAAAGAAACTTGTTATGAATATAAAGCTTTGACAAACTAGAAGGAAGCGGATAGAATTTATGATAATCGTAATCGTTACGATTATGTTGTTTATCTTGAAAGAGGTGTAAGAAAGCAATGAAAAAAGAATATGATGTTGTCATCGTTGGTGCAGGACCGGCAGGAGTAGGTGTTGCTACGGTTTTAAATCAGATGGGGTTAACTAATTATGTCATAGTTGAAAAGAATTCAGTCGGTAGTACTTTTACTAGATGGCCAAAAGAAATGCGACTACTTACTCCTTCTTTCCCTGGTCACGGGTTTGGCCTACTTGATTTAAATGCCATTGTCCCAGAGACTTCTCCGGGATTTACGTTTCAATCAGAGCATTTAAGCGGAGAAGAATATGCAGAGTATCTTAAAGCAGTTGCTAAACACTTTCAATTACCTATTGAATTAGGTATTGATGTAAAAGAAGTGAGGAAAACTTCAAGCGGTTATCGTTTATACACAAACAAAGGGGGCATTAGTTGTACATATATTGTATGGGCAGGTGGAGAATTCCAGTATCCTAATTTACAACCATTTGAAGGCGGTGAACTATGTCTTCATAATAGTAAAGTTCACTCTTGGGAGGATTTAAAAGGAGATGAATTTTTCATTATTGGTGGTTATGAAAGTGGAATCGATTCTGCTATACATTTAAGCCATTTAGGAAAAGATGTAACAGTACTTGCTAGAGAAGAGACTTGGACAAATTATAGTCCAGATCCTAGTATTTCATTATCACCTTTTACGTGTGACCGTCTAGCAGAATTGAATGATTCTGATCAACTTGTTTTAAGAGGTAATGCTGAAGTAATGAAGGTTGAAAAGAAAGAGGAAAATTATAAGATTTATCTTACTAATGGAGAAATCATTGAAAGCTCTACTCAGCCCATTTTGGCAGCTGGCTTTAAAAATAGTCTCTCATTAATTTTGGAACATTTTTATTGGAATGAAGAAAACCAAATTGAGTTAAATGAGGTAGATGAGTCAACGGTCTCAGAAGGTTTGTTTTTAGTTGGGCCGCAAGTGCGTCATGAACCGATCATCTTTTGTTTTATTTATAAATACAGACAACGCTTTGCAGTTGTAGCAAAGGAGCTATGTGATCGGCTTGGCATTGAGGTTAGTGAAGAGTTGCTTGAGTTCTACAGGAGTTCAAATATGTACTTAGATGACTTATCATGTTGTGGAAATGAGTGCATTTGTTAAAACGATGATACAGTCAAACAAAGAAGAGATAAATCAAGAACTATCTATTTTAGGTGTTTGGAGTATGTTCGGTTGCCTGTTAATTATTCTTGTGATTTATGGCTTGCCTGTGTATGGTGCATATGCCATTTCCACTTTTGTTGAACCAATTATTGAGACATACTTTATTCAACGAGTAGAAGGATGGTTTAGTCAAGCTCCATCTTTACTTGCAGAAATCGTAATTGGTCCATTTGGTTTATTAACGTTAGGTACGTATTCATTTGTTTGGGCTTTTCCTGTTGTTGTTCTTATTAGTATTTCCATCGGGATAACAAATGATATTGGTCTAAAAGATCAAGTAACAGTTGCGGTAGATCCTTGGCTTAGAAAGATTGGTCTTACAGGTAACGATATCATTCCGGTTCTTACTGGATATGGGTGCAATGTTGTTGCTGTTTATCAAAGTAAAGGATGTTCAGTTTGTTCAAGGAAACAGTGCCTATCAATGATCTCGTTTAGTTCAGCATGCAGTTATCAAGTCGGTGCGGCTTTATCTTTATTCAGTGTGGCAGGGAAGCCATGGATGTTTTTTCCTTATGTTATTGTTTTAGCAGTTATTGGAATGATTCATACGAGGGTTTGGTACCCCAACCAGCATAAGCTTCAAAGTGACTACTCAATAAAAACCAAATCGCTTCGTAAGGTTAGTCCTGTTGCTGTTTTATTAGCTGTACATGAAGCGAGCAAACAATTCTTTTTTCAAGCTATGCCTATTTTTTTAGTAATTTGTGTAGTAGCTTCTATTTTTCATAGTTATAAAATACTTGATATTCTCTCACAAAAGATTGGGCCTATATTCGCTTTGTTCTCTTTACCTCAAGAAGCAAGTCTAGGTATTCTTTTTTCTATTATTAGAAAAGATGGTATTTTACTTTTTAATGAAGGGAATGGACAATTGCTTTTAAGGTTGACTGAAATGGAATTGTTTATTCTTGTATATTTGGCATCGACGTTGTCATCATGTATTGTGACTCTCTTTGCTATTTGGAAAGATGCAGGAAAGTCTATTGCTATTCAAATTGCTATAAAGCAGGCCATAACATCCCTTGTCTCTTCCTTACTTCTAGTGGTGATTTGGAAAGTGTTTTTTTGAGAAAAAGAGAAATTTAAAATGGGAGAAAGTTATCAGAGGTTTGATATGGAAAACTAATTAAGCATGAAAGTAATAAATCCTGAGGGGAAAGATGGAGTAATTATTGAAATATGCCATGGTGTTGCAATTATATTATGGGAAGACATAAGAAGAATGGTTTGATTGCGAAGATGTTAATCAAATAAAAGAGTACTAGGTTATATAATTTAAATCGTAATAATAACCATTATCGATCGGTGATGTGTTATGTAAAATTAATAATATCCCCTTATAAGAAAAAGGAGCTGAAGAAATGGCTACATGGAATTTGACTGATACACAACATCACATTCTTATTTGCAATGGAAGTAGCTGCAATAAAGAAGGAGCAGAACAATTAACGCAATCTATTAGAAACGAGATAAGTTCTAAAGGCTTAGATTCTATGATTCATACATCAAGAACGCTTTGTAATGGACGATGTCAAGATAAATGTGTCCTAATTACTTATCCTGATGGGATTTGGTATAAGGAAATGTCTAGTAACGCTGCTCCGCAATTTATTGAATCATTAATGACAGGGAGTTTATTAGAAGACAAGGTCAGTCATGTATTTAATGGGAGAGCGTTTGAGCCAACTAAAGGAACAGTTTTAGGTGTTGAAAAAAGTGGGGACATCGTAAAGAAAGTTTCGAAAAAATTATAAAAAAGTGTATTATAAAATTGTAAATGGTATAGTTGAAGAAATTTTTGAAACGAACAATGACTGTATATATTGTACTGTGCAATTTTAATAAAAATAAAGCTGTTAAGATTAACTTCTTAACAGCTTTATTTTCAAATAAAATGATCTTTTATGCTTCTACATATTGAGGAAGCGGATCGTGTAGTTTAGTCCAATCTGAATCCATCTCACCATCTGTTAGTAAACAATGGTCAAGGGAGTTGCGAATTTCTTTATGGTTCATATCAACACCAATTAAAACTAGTTCGGTCATTCGATCTCCAAATTCCGGGTCCCACTTTTCTTGTAATTCAGGTTCCTCAAGGAGGGCTTTCTTTCTTTCTTCTTCAGGATAGGCTGCAACCCACTCTCCAGCACCTTGAATGGTAACTAAAGATCCTGATTGCGAAATCAATCCAGCCATAGAATTACGTGAAGCAACCCAAATGAATCCTTTTGCTCGTACCACATCAACCGGCCAATTTTCCAACCAGTTCATTAAGCGCTCTGGATGGAATGGTTTTCTGCTTCGATAAACGAATGAGGAAACACCATATTCCTCTGTTTCAGGTGTATGTTCTTCATTTAATTCCTTAATCCATCCAGCAGATTGACTCACTGTATCAAAGTCAAATTTACCTGTATTTAAAATAGAAGACATTTCTACCTTAGAGTAGGAGGTTGGAATAATATCAGCGTCTGCATTTAATTTCCTCATGAACCCTAATAACTCATTTTTATCGACTTCTTTTAACATTTCAACCTTATTAAGAATAATTACATCCGCAAACTCAATTTGATCGACTAGTAGATCTGAAATTTCACGTGTGTCAGATTCATCTGTCCCTTCTTTACGATCAAGTAGTGATTCGCCTGATGCATAATCATCCCAAAAGCGATTCGCATCTACAACCGTTACCATTGTATCAAGCTTACATTTTTTCGTTAAGTCGATCCCTAGCTCCTCATCAATATACGTAAATGTTTGTGCTACAGGGACAGGCTCACTAATTCCAGACGATTCTATTACGATGTAATCGATGTCTCCAGCATCAACGATTCGCTCTACTTCTTGCATTAAGTCTTCACGAAGGGTACAGCAAATACAGCCGTTTTGAAGTTCTACTAGTTTTTCCTCTGTTCTAGAAAATCCATTATTTTTCACAAGCTTAGCATCAATGTTCACTTCGCTCATGTCATTGACAATAACAGCAACTTTTAGCCCTTCGCGATTCGTTAGGATATGGTTTAATAATGTCGTTTTTCCCGAACCTAAATATCCACTTAATACAGTAACTGGAATCTTTTTCATTATATAAATTCTCCTTTTAAACAGTAATTGTTAGTTATGGTACAAAAGAGTTATTCCTCGAGATAAATAGTAATAATTACGATTTGTATTTTATCCTTCTTTTGTTACTTTGTAAATAGAAGACTTAATTTTTGTCGAATATTTTCTGTGTTACAATTTTTATAGGTAAAGTTTCAGTATTTTTTTATTAAAAGCATCTATGCGTTTCTATGTGAAATTAGATAAAATAACAAAGTTTAGTAAGGTTTAACTAGTTTAAATGAAAGAACTTTAACAATCCTTTTAAGAAATTATACTTGCTAAAAATTATTAGAAGTAGTTTAATAGACAATAAATACGAAAAGTTGATAATTTACTTTTAAAAAAACAAAGGTGTATAACTACTAGTTATGCTTAAAAGGGAAGAACGGTGAAAATCCGTCACGGTCCCGCCACTGTAATGGGGAATTTCATTGTATAAAGTCACTGGGTTAATCGGGAAGACACAATGAAATGAAGAACCTAAGTCAGGAGACCTGCCTCTTGTTTGAATTTGCTTCAATACCTACGGGTCATAGGTAGAGAAGTGTGGAATAGATGCTACTTATCTTTTGTATGCTATTTTTTTCGCACCTCTATCTAATGATTATTGATAGAGGTGCATTTTTATTGTTTAAAAGGAGGACTTAACTAGGTTTATATTAAAATTCAATCGTAAACAAAGGTGTATAACTACTAGTTATGCTTAAAAGGGAAGAACGGTGAAAATCCGTCACGGTCCCGCCACTGTAATGGGGAATTTCATTGTATAAAGTCACTGAGTCAATCGGGAAGACACAATGAAATGAAGAACCTAAGTCAGGAGACCTGCCTTTTGTTTGAATTTGCTTCAATACCTACGGGTCATAGGTAGAGAAGTGTAGTGATAGATTCTACTTTTATGTATGTCTTTTATCTCTGCACCTCTATCTATTGGTAGGGGTGCATTTTTAATTTCTATAAATGACTATGGGGGGAATAGGTAGATGACTACTTGGAATTTAACAGGTACAAAAAAACATGTGTTGATTTGTAATGGATCTAGCTGCATGAGAAAGGAAGGGGAAGATATTACTCTAGCCATTCGAGATGAGATAAAAGAATTGGAATTAGATCAACATATACATACATCACGGACTCGGTGTAATGGTCGCTGTAAGGATGCATGTGTGGTCATTGTTTACCCTGAAGGAAATTGGTACTCAGCTACCTCAACTGATATTGGACGTTCGATTATAAGAAATCACCTTGACCCTTCAGTTGACCTAGCAGAATCGTTAATTTATAGCTTTGAAAATGATGAAATGAAACGTGCGGATACTCCAGAGAGAATAAAGGGCGTTTCGAAAGTAGAAAAGTCAAAAGTATAGGTTGTCCATGTTAGAAAAGATTCTAATAGGTTCTTTATAGAGGGAGGTATGTAAAATGCAAGGGAAATTGCTTGTTATCGGTTTTGGGCCTGGAAGTTTTGAACATATGACGAAAAGAGCACAGGAAGCGATTCAAGAGAGCGATTGTATTATTGGGTATAAAACCTATGTTGAATTAATACAAGAACTATTAACAGATCAAGAGATTATAAGTACAGGAATGTCAGAAGAAGTAAGTCGAGCTCAAGCCGCGGTTCGACTTGCTGAAGAAGGAAAAAAAGTTGCAGTCATTTCAAGTGGGGATGCAGGAGTATATGGTATGGCTGGACTTGTTTATGAAGTATTAATAGAAAAAGGCTGGACGGAAGATTCAGGAGTAGGTGTTGAGGTCATTCCAGGTATATCCGCCATTAATTCATGTGCCTCATTACTAGGCGCTCCCATCATGCATGATGCATGTACGATTAGTTTAAGTGACCACTTAACTCCATGGGAACTTATTGAAAAGCGAATTGAAGCTGCGGCACAAGCGGATTTTGTGATTAGTTTATATAACCCTAAAAGTGGTCGGAGAACGAGGCAGATAGTGGAGGCTCAAAGAATAATGCTTGAATATCGATCACCGAAAACTCCAGTTGGTCTTGTGAAAAGTGCTTATCGTGATAGAGAACATATTGTTATTACAGATCTTGAAAATATGTTGAACTACGATATCGGAATGCTTACAACAGTTGTGATTGGAAATTCCTCCACTTTTCTTTATGACAAAAAAATGATTACACCTAGGGGGTATCAACGAAAATATACGTTAAATACAACGGAACAACGGCTGAGGCCACATGAGCGTTTACGACATGAAAATGAACCTTGGGCACTGCACCAAGGCAAAAACGATATGGAAATTGTGAAGGTGGAAGCAAGTGCTACTGCTGCTGCAGAGAAAGAAGTTATTCCTAAGGCTTCATCATTAGAACTTGCTATAGAGGCTCTTAGTATTGTAAAAGATGGGTCCACTGAAATAAAAGGAACGAAGACGGTAGATAATCCTGTTGTTTCTATTTTTGAATTAGCAGTGAGTCCGGGTGTTGTAAATAAGCAATTTACGCCTAAACAGATGGTGACTCTTGCGGAAGTGGTTGGAGAAGGGACGATGGAGTATACGACACACCATCAAATTCACCTTCGAATCCCAACAACTAGTCCAGAAAACATTACTGAGAAGTTAAAAAGCGCTGGATTTATTCTTGAACCTCTTGGTGATGTCTCACAGTTAAAAGCATGTGATTTCTGTGAAGGCGAGAAAAAAGATTCCATTCCTTATGCAGAAGAGTTGCATCAAAAGTTAAGTGGCCTTGAACTACCGAAAGAGTTAAAAGTTGGATTTAATGGCTGTGGAATGGCTTGTTATGGAGCGGTTAATGAAGATATCGGTATTATTTTCCGAAAAGGAAAGTTCGATTTGTTTTTAGGAGCGAAAACGGTTGGAAGAACAGCCCATGCTGGTCAGCCAGTGGCAGAGGGAATTGAACCCGATCATATTGTTGAGCTCATTGAAAGAATTGTCTATGAGTACAAAGAGAAGGGTCATCCGAATGAACGATTCTTTAAGTATTTTAAACGAGTAGGGAGTATTCAAGGTTATATATACAAGGATATGACACCGAAGATTGAAATTGAACCAGCTCCATGTGGAGACTAAATTAGGTTAGGGGAGATTTAAGTGAAAGCTGTTTTGTTAGTGGGACACGGTAGTAGAGACCCTGAAGGAAATGAACAAGTAAGGAAAATGATTGACGAATTAACTTCCCAATTAGATTCTTCCCTTTTGGTTGAAACTTGTTTTTTGGAATTTGAGAAGCCGACGATCGAACAAGGAATACAAGCATGTGTAGAAAAGGGGGCAGCAAGCGTTTATGTTATTCCTCTTATGCTGCTAGCTGCTGGTCATTCAAAAATTCATATTCCAGCAGCAATTGACGAAGCGAAAAAGAAATACCCCCACGTTCAATTCACATATGGGAGACCATTTGGGATCCATGAGGAAACGATGGAAATTTGCAAAAGTCGGTTAGAAGATATGGGAGAAAATTTAATTGAGCCAGGCTATGATACAGCTGTTCTTTTGTTAGGGCGTGGCGGTAGTGACCCTGATGCAAATAGTGACCTTTATAAAATAACGCGTTTATTATGGGAAAAGCTAAATTATCAGTTAGTGGAACCAGCTTTTATGGGGGTAACGGATCCATTAATTAAAGAAGGGGTAGAACGCTGTATTAAACTTGGTGCGAAGAAGATTGTCATTTTACCGTACTTTTTATTTACTGGTATCTTAATAAAGCGTCTTGAAACAATGGTTGGTGAGTTTGAACTAGAAAATCCCGGAATTGAATTCAAGCTTGCTGGTTATTTTGGATTCCACACCAGGTTACAAACGATAATAAAAGATCGAATTGAGGAAGCTTTACAAGGTGACGTGAAGATGAATTGTGATGTATGTCAATATCGTATTGCGGCAATGGAACATATTGATCATCACCACCATCATGACCATGACCACCACCATCACGAGGTTTAAAAGCTATGATTCTATTTTTAGCAGGAACAAGTGATGCTAGAGCTTTGGCCATTAGTCTTATGGAAGCTGGGCATGAGCTTCTAACAACCGTTGTCACCGAAAATGCTGCGATGGAATTACGTAAGGCTGGACTAAAAGTGTATGTAGGGCGCCTTACAAATGAAGACTTTGTCCGAATGATTAAAGAACAGGGGTTTCAGGCAGTTATCGATGCGAGTCATCCATTTGCAGAAGAAGCCAGTAAAAACGCATCAACTGCGGCGAAAGAAGTGAGGGTTCCATATATTCGATATGAACGTGAATCACAGACACATGAAGGCAAAGGAGTAATGATAGTTGATAGTTATGCTTTAGCAGCAGAAAAGGCTTTTGAAAAAAAAGGCGTAATCATGCTTACAACCGGAAGCAAAACACTTCAAGTCTTTACGGAGAAATTACTTAATCAGCCCGATATTCGTGTCATTGCTCGGATGCTTCCTAGAAAAGATAATATGGAAAAATGTGAGTTGCTAGGATTTCCGCAAAGAGACATCGTAGCCATACAAGGTCCTTTTACAAAGGAGTTTAATAAAGCACTTTATAATCAATATGGTGTGACAACGATGGTTACGAAGGAAAGTGGAAAAGTAGGGTCTGTTGATGAAAAGGTAGAAGCGGCTAAAGAGCTTGGTATTGAGACGATTGTAATCAAGAGACCGAAAATAAACTATGAGAATCAGTATTCAAGTTTTGCAGATGTATTGGCGTATATAAATAAAGTTGTTATTACAAATAAAACTAATAACGGTTAAATGGAGGCGGTTAGAATGGATTTTCATACGGATTTTAAACCATTAACGGTACAACCTCAGGAAATTGAGGGGAAAAGTTTTAACATGATTGATGAAGAGTTTGGGGACCACGACTTTACACAAGAAGAATACAAAGTAGTGCAACGAGTGGTTCATGCATCAGCTGATTTTGAATTAGGTCACAGTATGTTGTTTCATGATAAAGCAATACAAGCAGGGATTGAAGCGATTCGTAATGGCGAACAAGTTTATGCTGACGTACAAATGATTCTAAGTGGGGTCAGCAAAGGAAGAATTGAAAAATACGGTGGAAGTGTGAATGTCTATATTTCCGACCCTGATGTTATGGAAGAGGCGAAACGTTTAAACACGACTCGAGCGATTATCTCCGTGAGAAAAGCGATCCAACAATTTGAGGGTGGAATTTTTGCGATTGGGAATGCACCAACGGCCTTACTAGAATTGATTCGTTTAATTAAAGAAGGAATCGCCAAACCAAGCTTAGTAATTGGATTGCCGGTTGGATTTGTATCAGCTCCTGAATCAAAGGAAGAGTTAGCCAAATTAGATGTGCCTTTTATCACAAATGTCGGAAGAAAAGGCGGTAGTACGATCACAGTTGCAGCACTAAACGCAATTTCACTTTTAGCTGAAAAGGCATAAGAGATGGACACGAAAGCAAAAAAGAAAGACAAAAAACAAATGCGGTCGGGTTATACAACAGGCGCATGTGCTACTGCCACAACAAAGGCAGCACTTGTTGCTCTAATTACTGGTGAAGAGCAACTTACTGCAAAGATTTTCTTACCGGTTGGAAAATTTGCTACCTTTGAAATGGAAAGTTGTATTGTAGGGTCTGATTTTGCGGAAGCTGGAACGGTTAAAGATGCAGGTGATGACCCGGATGCTACTCATGGTGCATTAATTAAAGCAAGGGTGAGCTGGGCTGACAAACCTGGAATAACACTTGATGGAGGGATTGGAGTTGGGCGTGTAACAAAGGACGGGCTTCCAGTACCGGTTGGGGAGGCGGCTATCAATCCAGTCCCGCGAAAAATGATTCATGAAACGGCCAAAGAAATACTACATGCATATGGGATTCGACAAGGCATTACTATTATTATTTCTGTACCTGAGGGAGAAAAGCTAGCAGAAAAGACACTTAATAAGCGGCTTGGAATTATTGGCGGAATCTCTATTTTAGGGACAAGGGGGACAGTGATCCCGTTTTCTAGTTCTGCTTATATGGCGAGTATTGTTCAAGCGATTAGTGTGGCAAAATCAAGCAACTGTGACCATGTCGTCATATCAACAGGTGGACGAAGTGAGAAGTATGGAATGCAGCAATATCCTAACCTTCCGGAAGAAGCTTTTATCGAAATGGGGGATTTTGTTGGATTTACTTTGAAGCAATGTAAGAAACAAGGTGTGAAAACAGTATCCTTGGTTGGTATGATGGGGAAGTTTTCAAAAGTAGCACAAGGTGTGATGATGGTTCATTCTAAAAGCGCTCCAGTTGATTTCAATTTCTTAGAGAGTGTTGCGCGTGATGCGGGTGTAACGGATGAGGAGTTACTTGGAAAGATTGTTAATGCAAACACAGCATCGCAGGTTGGGGACCTAATGCTTGAACATGGTTGTGAAAAATTTTTTGAGATTCTTTGTAGCTATTGCTGCCGAGCAGGATTAAAAGAAGTTGGTGGAGGAATTTTCATTGAAACAAGTTTGTACTCAATGAAGGGTGCGTTTCTTGGGAAGGCAGGTATTGATGATAGAAAAGATTAAGGTTATTGGGATAGGTGATGAGGGGAGACAGAGTCTTCTTCCCATTTATGAGAAATGGATTTATGAAAGTGAAGTATTAGTAGGTGGTCAAAGGCAATTATCTTTCTTTCCGGATTATCCGGGTGAGAAAAAAGTCATTAAAGGTCGTTTATCAGATCTTGTTACCTTTTTAAAGGAAGAAACAAAAAAAGTCGTGGTGTTAGCATCGGGTGACCCTTTGTTCTATGGAGTTGGAAGCTATATGGCTAAGAAGTTAGATGTTGAAATTTATCCTTATCTTAGTTCGATTCAACTTGCTTTTAGTAGAATAAATGAACGCTGGCAGGATGCTTATGTGACAAGCGTTCATGGAAGAAGCATGAATGGACTTGCTCAACGTATTAATGGCCGTGAAAAAATAGCGCTTTTAACGGATGAAAAGAATCATCCTGCAGCAATTGCTCGTTATTTACGTTCATTTGGTATGACTGAATACCGAGTATTTGTTGCCGAAAATCTCGGGAGTGAAACAGAACGTTGCGCTTTTTATGAACTGGAGGAACTGGAGACAAAGGAGTTCTCCTCTCTGAATGTGGTCATTCTTCAAAAGAAAGCTGAAGGAAAAACGTGGAGTATGGGAATTGACGATGAGGAATTTCATCAAAGAAAACCTGAAAAAGGCTTGCTGACAAAAAAAGAAATCAGGGTACTTAGTTTAATGGCTTTAAACCTTAGTGAAACTAGTACGGTTTGGGATATTGGAACGTGCACAGGCTCCGTTGCGATTGAAGCTTGTCTAATAGCTAAAGAAGGACAAGTGTTTGCGATTGAAAAAAATGAACATGATTTAGAAAATTGTCGACTAAATCAGCTGAAATTTAGAACAGATTTCACAGCGGTCCAAGGAAAAGCTCCTGACCATCTAGATTCGTTCTCAGATCCTGATGCAATTTTTATTGGAGGAACGGCTGGTAGTATGGACGATATTATAGCAACGTGTTGTTCCCGGTTAAAAAAGGGAGGAAGAATTGTATTAAATGCTGTCACCATTGAAAACTTAATGCAAGCAGTTGAGCAGTTTAAAAACAATGGCTTTGAAACAAATATTACCCTTGCCCAAATTTCAAGAAGCAAACCGATTTTAAATCTTACACGGTTTGATGCGTTAAATCCTATCTATATCATTACAGCAAAGCATAAGGAAGGGGAGTCATAATGATTGGAACATTATATGGTTTAGGAGTAGGACCAGGAGATCCAGAACTATTGACGATAAAAGCTTTTCGTAAGTTGAAAGAATCAGATGTGATCGCTTATCCGAAAAAAAGAAAAGGGAGCAAAAGCTATGCTCATCGTATTATTGATGTATACATAACACCAGGGGAAAAAGAGATGTTAGGCCTTGTGTTCCCAATGACAAAAGATCCAGCTATTTTAGAACGTGAATGGTCCAATACCGTTGAGCAAGTCTGGCAGTATTTGAAAATAGGTAAAGACGTTGCCTTTGTGACGGAAGGTGACCCACTTCTATATAGTACTTTTATTCATATGATGAACTTAATGAAAAAAAAACATCCAGAAGTTACCATCAAGACAGTGCCAGGAATTTCGTCAATAAATGGTGCAGCTTCACGACTTGGGATTGCACTGGCAGAAGGGGATGACCATATTGCAATCATCCCAGCGAGAGACGACTATGAAGCTATGAAAAAAGCGATAATTGATCATGAATGTGTAGTTTTTATTAAAGTAGCAAAGGTTATGGAATTGATGCTTAAGGTATTACGTGAACTTGATCTACTGGATAAAGCTTCAGTCGTAACTAAGGTGACGTCTGATGAAGAGGTTGTTTGGGATATTCAAGAATTGGAAAGAGCCGAGCTGGAGTACTTAACATTAATGGTGGTGAGAAAATAATGAATATTACAATTATTGGTGCAGGTCCTGGAGATCCAGATCTCATTACGGTAAAAGGCTTGAAATTATTACAAGAAGCTGATGTTGTCCTATATGCAGATTCACTAGTTAGCGAGGAATTAATAGAACGAGCAAAGCCTGAATCTGAGATCATTAAAACAGCAGGGATGCATCTTGAAGAAATGGTACAAGTAATGGTTGAGCGTGCTAGTGTTGGGAAGAAAGTCGTTCGCGTTCACACAGGTGATCCTGCTGTTTACGGAGCGATTATGGAACAAATCGCTCTTTTAAATAAAAGGGACGTGAATGTGGAAATTATTCCAGGAGTTAGTTCTGTTTTTGCTTCTGCCGCTGCTTTAGGTGCTGAGTTAACCATTCCTGAACTAACTCAGACGGTGATATTAACACGTGCAGAAGGGCGTACACCTGTACCTGAAAGAGAAAAACTAAGAGATTTAGCGAAACATCATTGTACCGTTGCTTTATTTTTAAGTGCTACGTTAACGAAGAAGATTGTTAAAGAATTTTTGGCGGCAGGCTGGAGTAAGGAAACTCCAGTTGGGGTTGTGTATAAGGCCACGTGGCCAGATCAAAAAGTCGTGCGTTCAACCCTTGAGAATTTGGATGAAGATATGCGTACATATGGAATTAGAAAGCAAGCGATGATTCTAGCAGGATGGGCACTAGATAAAGATATACATCAAAAAGATTTTAAATCGAAACTTTATGATAAAGAATTTACTCACGGATTTCGGAAAGGAGTGAAACAATGACCCTCGTTTTAGAAGAAGGAAAGCAAGTTGCTCTGGAGCAAAATAGTACGTATGCAGTTGTAGCTATTACAAAGCATGGAGTGGAGCTTGCACGAGACTTTCATGCGAACTTTCATCAAACGGATTTATTTTATATGAGCAAATTTGAAAGAGGTGATGAAAAGCCCCGAAATATAACCCTTTTTGAAGGAAATGTACGACTTCTTTTGCCATCCCTTTTTCAGACTTATAAAGGCATCATTATGATTGTATCATTAGGTGCAGTTGTTCGAATGATTGCCCCTCTTTTAAAAGATAAAAAAACAGATCCTGCTGTTGTTGTCATTGATGATAAAGGAGAGCATGTGATTAGTGTGTTGTCTGGACATCTAGGTGGAGCGAATGAATTAACAAAGGAAGTCGCTCAGCTACTCGGTGCAACACCAGTGATCACAACAGCTTCGGATGTTCAAAAAACAATCCCTGTTGACTTATTCGGCAAGAGATTTGGTTGGGTTTGGGAATCGGGAGAAAAACTGACTCCGGTCAGTGCATCAGTCGTAAATGAAGAACAAGTAGCTGTGGTTCAGGAATCTGGGGAAAAAGAATGGTGGAATTACGATCGACCTCTCCCGGAGACGATCAAAGTATATAATACGATTGAAGAAGCTATAGAAGCTAAACCGAACGCAGCTCTAGTTGTAACTCATAGAAATTTGGGTGATAACGAAAAAGAAATATTAAATAATGGCGTACTCTATCGTCCAAAGGTAATCGTGATTGGTATGGGGTGTAACAGAGGTACGTCAATGGAGGAGGTTGATCAGGTTATACACGAAACGCTAGATGAATTAAATTTTTCAATTAAAAGTGTGAAAGCCATTTGCTCGATTGACCTGAAAAAGGACGAGGAAGGGTTACTTGCGGTTTCCCAAAAATACAATTGGGACTTTACTTGTTATTCAGCGGAAGAACTAAATCGTGTGCAAATCGATGATCCATCAGAGACAGTGTATAAATTTACTGGAGCCTACGGAGTGAGTGAACCTGCTGCACGTTTATATAGTGGGGCAGAGTCTCTTTCTCTCACTAAGAAGAAATCAGGCAATGTAACGATATCGGTCGCTGTTATTCCGTATTAAACAAGAAGGAATTGAAATGGTTTATTAGGAGTGGTAAAAAATGAACGTATTTGAACTTTTGCAATCAAGGCGAGCTATTCGAAATTATGAAAATAAAGAAGTAGAGCGTGAAAAAATAGAGAGGCTGCTAGAAGCGGCTACATTGGCTCCAAATGACCGAATGCGCGAACCCTGGAGCTTCTTTGTTATTCAAGGCGAGGCTAAAACCAGATATGAACAACTAGCATTTGAATATTTACAGGAGCGCTTTCCAACGAAACCTCATTTAGTAGAGAGTTCAATTAAAGTTGTGAAACAAACGCCCGTTATGATCGCTGTAACCTCTGACATCCTTCCGAAAGAAGCAGATTCAAAAGATAATGAATATGCCGTATGTTGTGCTATTCATTCAATGTGGCTAGCGGCACAAGAGTTAAATCTTGGCTTTGTCTGGAGAACGAGAGGAGTTGGTCTCGTTCATGATAACCGTTTACATAAGTTTATAGGTGCACCTGAAAATAAGAAAATGATAGGGATGGTCTTTATAGGTTACCCAGATAAGAAAGAGCTAGAAGAAGAAAAGAATAAAAAACGTACACCTTTTAAAGAAAAAACAGTATGGCTGTAACGAAATAGTGATCACGTAAGGTGTTATTAACTTCATGGAGGATATAGGATGAAAGGTAGTAAAAATCATATTACAGTAGCTATAGCAACACTATTTTTATTTATTTTTGGAGTGACTGGATGTGCAGGGTCAAATGTATCTATAGATACAGCTGCTTATAAAACAATGACAGTTGCTTTCCCATGGAGTCCGGCAAGTCTTGATCCACATGGCAGTGATAGTTGGGAAGTAATGCGCTCAGGCACGGGGGAAACATTGATCAGGCTAAACGACCAATTAGAGCCAACACCTTGGTTGGCAAAAGAATGGAAACGAGAAAATGAAACAACATGGATATTTATGCTTGAGGAACAAGTGAGATTTCATAATGGCAATATGATGGACGCAAATAGTGTTAAAGGGTCATTGTTAAGGTCATTAGAGAAAAATCAAAGAGCAAATGATTTATTGCAAATAGAAGAAATTGAAGTATTGGCAGCAGATGAATTAAAAATCGTAACTAGCATTCCTAACTCAGCGTTGATTGCTCATCTTGCTGACCCTTCTACTATGATTGTTGATGTAACATCAATGGAAGAGGCTAATATCTTTCCTGCTCTCACAGGGGCATTTAAGGTAAAACAATTTAACAAAGATGAATCACTCCTTGTAGAGAGCTATGACAACTACTGGGGAGAGCAAGCACTATTATCAGAAGTGAAAATCAAATATATATCTGATGGAAATACGAGATTAATGGCGTTGCAATCTGGGGAGGTAGACGCTACAACAGATATTCCGATTGATACTATTTCCTTATTAGATCATGACGACAATATTAAAGTGTTAACAGCTCCATCGCTACGAACGCATATGCTTCTTTATAATATGAATTCTCCTTTGTTTAAGGAAGAAAATCATCGAAAAGTGATTGATAAAGCTATTCCACGTGAAGAAATTGTAAATTCGGTCATGCTAGGACAGGGTACAGTAGCAAACAGTCCATTTTCAGATATACTTCCTTTTGGGAAAGTGGAACGAAATGAAGGCGAGGAGTCGATCGAACAATTACTGACACAAGACGGTTGGAAGAAAAATAGTAATAGCACTTGGGAAAAAGAGGGAAATCCGTTTGAAGTGACGATGTTATCTTTTCCGCAACGACCCGAACTTTCTGTAATGGCTGAAATTATACAAAGTAGATTAGCAACTGAAGGAATTAAGGTTAACATTCGTCAAGTTGAAAATATTGATGATGCTTTAGGTAAGGAAGATTGGGATTTATCAATGTATAGCATGTTAACAGCACATACTGGTGACCCACAATATTTTTTAAATGTTTTCTATCGTTCTGATAGTCAATCAAATGTTAGCCACTATGTTTCAAATTCTTTGGATACTATGCTCGATCAATTAAACGAGACAACGGAGATAGAAAGCCGAAACCAATTAGCTGTACAAGCACAAGAAACGATTAATGCAGATCTTCCGCAATCATTTATCGTTCATCCAAAGACGATTTTTGGTGTGAAGAATGAAGTACAAGGGTTTACTCCTAACCCTATTGAGTATTACTATATACATTCACAAATTGATGTGAATGAATAATGGGTGAAAGCTGAGATGATTCGCTTTTGTTTTGAACGGATCTTTCAATTATTATTGGTCATGTTTAGTGTATCTACTTTTACTTTTATTCTATTAAGGTTGTCCCCAGGTGATCCAGCTTCTATTATACTTTCAATGAATGATGTACCCGTTACTGAAAAAGCTTTGACAGACTTACGAATAGAACTAGGGTTAACGGAGTCATTATGGACTCAATATATTCAATGGTTAATGGATGTTTTTACTGGACAGTGGGGGATCTCATATGTTTCAAAAGAACCTGTGGTTGATGAATTGTTAAGAAGGTTGCCTGCTACCTTAGAGTTAGCGATTGCTGGTTTGCTTGTTATGGTATCTATCACATTCATTTTAGGTATTGGTACTGCAATTTATTCTAATGGATATTTTGATAGAATTGGTCAATTTATGGCCTTATTAGGATCAGCCATTCCCTCCTTTTGGTTAGCCTTTATATTAATTTACTTTTTTTCTGTACAGTTTGGTTGGTTCCCTTCTATGGGAAGGGGAAACTGGCAGAATCTTGTCTTGCCATCTATTACACTTGGCCTTGGTATGGGTACCATCTATGCCCGTTTATTACGTGCCAATATGCTTGAGTTAATGAATCAAACCTTTGTAAAAGCAGCAAAGGCAAGGGGGATATCCAAGAGTCGCATTCTCTTATTTCAAGTTTTAAAACATGCTTTCTTGCCCATTGTAACAATGCTAGGGACGAGCTTTGCTTTTATGTTAGGCGGTAGCATCATTATAGAGTCTATCTTTTCCTGGCCCGGTTTAGGGAGATATATTATTGAAGCTATTTCCCTTCGTGATTATCCAGTCATTCAAGGGTATGTGATATTTGCTTCATTTTTATTTGTTTCCATCCATATTCTTGTCGATATGATTTATGTAATCTTAGACCCACGTTTAAGAGCCGGTTAGGAGGAAAACCAATGAAAGAGAACCTGCAAACAAATTTACGCTTATTTTTTGGAATTGGATTTCTTATAAGTATTATTCTAATCGGTCTTTTTGCACCGTGGATTTCTCCTCACGATCCATTGGCTATTAATCTTTCTAGTAGACTATCACCTCCGAGTTGGAATTACCCGTTTGGAACAGATCATTTAGGGCGTTGTATATTAACACGGATTATTTATGGAATTAGAATAACCGTATCAGCATCATTTTTCATCATGATTTTCACTGGGGTGATTAGTCTGCCTATAGGACTTTTAACTGGTTATGTGCGTGGTCGTACGGACCATATTTTCATGAGGATGATTGATGGGACTCTTGCGTTCCCAGACATTGTACTAATTATCGCTATTGTGGGTCTATTAGGACCGGGGTTTTTTAATATGGTTGTAGCGATCATTATGGTGCGCTGGGCTGACTATGTTCGTCTCATTCGTAGTCTAGTTATAAAAATTACTAAGGAAGATTATATTGTCTCGGCCCGAATGTCTGGGAATTCACATATACAAATTATGAAGCGTTACATCCTTCCTCAAATTCTTTCACCAATCCTTGTTTTTGGAGCTTTGGATATGGGGAGGATTGTTCTGCTAATTGCAGGACTATCTTTTTTAGGTTTAGGAACTCAGCCACCAATTCCAGAATGGGGTGTAATGCTGCACGATGCAACCTCATATTTTCAAATTGCTCCACATGTTATGATCTTTCCAGGTCTTGCCATTATGTTCTTCGTATTATCGTGTCAATTACTCAGTGATCGGTATAGAAAGTTGGAAGAATCAATCTGAAAAGAGGTGTAAGATGATTACATACAAAGCCCCTTTATTAAACGTTGAAAACTTAGAAATATCCTATTATGAAGCTAGTAAGTGTAGTCCGGTAATTTATGATGTGTCGTTTCAATTGTATCCAGCTGAAATGGTTGCGTTAACGGGTCCAAGTGGCTGTGGAAAAAGTCTGACTTCTCAAGCGATTGTTGGTTTGTTGGAAACAAATTTTAAAGTAACTAATGGTCATATTGTCTACAAAGGTGAAGATATCCTCCATTATGATAATAAAGCTTGGCAACAGCTCCGTCGTGAAGAGATAGCTTTATTAATTCAACATTCATTAAATGGTTTAAACCCAATCTGTACTGTAAAGAAACAGATGATAGAAACAATAAAGCAAAAGAAGGAATGGTTAAAAAAAGATATAGAGCTTTATTTACATAATCTTTTAAGTCAAGTTGGATTTACAGATCCTAAACATATTCTATCCTCTTATCCATTTGAATTAAGCGGGGGGATGCGTCAAAGGGTTTTATTAGCCATGATGTTAAGTTTACGTCCAAAGATCTTAATTGCTGATGAACCAACAACAGCTCTTGATGTCATAAATAGAGACAAAGTTTTATCCTTACTTAAGAAGATTCAGCATGAGTTTGAGTTGACGATTTTACTCATTTCACATGATCATAAAAGTGTAAATAGATTCGCAGATCGAGTCGTACAAATGTGTCAAGGAGTAGTTGTGACATGAGTCTACTTGAGTTATGCTATGTAACAAAGGAATATCCATCTAGAGCAAATATAAAAACGTGGTTTGGAGCTAATCCCAAATTTAAAGCTGTTAAAGAAGTTAATCTGAGTTTAAATAAAGGAGAAAGTCTGGCACTTGTTGGAGAAAGCGGTAGTGGAAAAAGTACAGTAGCAAAATTAATTATGAAGTTGGAAACTGTATCAACAGGACAAATTCTATTAGATGGTCAATCTATATATGGAAAACAGATGACAGATTTAGCAATTTATAAACGCATCCAACTAGTATTACAAGACTCATCTACTTCCTTACATCCAAAAATGCGTGTAGAAGAAATTCTGAAAGAACCTATTCATAATTATTTTCAGGAACAAAAAGCAGAGTTGGAAAGATTAGTGTTAAAATTGTTGAACCTAGTAGGTCTTGACCATTCTTACTTATCACGGTACCCAGCTCAATTAAGTGGAGGACAAAAACAGCGCGTGTGTATTGCAAAGGCTTTAGCAGTACAACCTGATCTTATTATATTTGATGAATCGATTGCTAGTTTAGATAGAGAATCTCAAGCATCTATAATAAACATGTTAAAGGACATCCAAAAAAAAGAACAGATATCGTATTTATTTATTACTCATGATCTTGAATCGACAAAAAAGCTGTGTGATCGAGTAGCTGTTATGTATCAAGGTGAAATTATAGAAATTTTTAGTGATTGGGATCTACGACAGGTAAAACACCCTTATACACGGTTATTGGTACACAATCTAGTTGAACAGTGAGACAGGCGCGCTTTAACGAAATAAACGATCTGGAGGAGCCAAATGTTTACCGAAGAAGAAAAGAAAGCATTGTATAAAGTTATCTATAAAAGACGAGATATTCGAACATTTCAACCAACGCCTATTCCTGAAGAATCAATATATAACCTTCTTAATGCGGCGCACCATGCCCCATCAGTTGGATTTATGCAACCATGGAATTTTATTATGATTACGTCTCAAGCGGTTAAAGAGCGTCTTGCCTGGGCAGCAGATAAAGAAAGACGGGCTCTTGCAATTCATTATGAAGAACAAGAAGCGAAACAATCTCATTTTTTAAATTTGAAAATTGAAGGGATAAAAGAATCGCCCTTAACAATTTGTGTAACGTGTGACCCGACCAGAGGAGGGTCTCATGTCTTAGGACGCAATTCTATTCCTGAAACAGATCAACTGTCTACTGCTTGTGCTATTCAAAATATGTGGTTAGCAGCGTGTGTAGAAGGATTGGCACTAGGTTGGGTTAGTTTTTATAAAAAACAAGATGTACGCGATATATTAGAAATTCCGCCACATATTGATCCTATAGCACTTTTAACAATTGGATATACCGATGAATATCCAGATAAACCAATCCTTGAAACGTCAAAATGGGAAGAAAGAAAAAATTTGGATCCTCTCATTTTTCAAAATAAATGGGGAGAGAATGAAAGACTTTGAAGTAATTTCGACAAAATAAATAATTAATTTACAAGGCATGAGAACTTTATTATAATAACTTCTAGAGCAAAAAATGAATATTAGATAAAATAGGTTTCTTGAATGTTCAGGTTTTCTGATATTCAAGACTAAGAGGGAAGTTGGTGTAAATCCAACACGGTCCCGCCACTGTAAACGATGAGGATGGTTAACTAAAATCCACTGTGTGTAATCACATGGGAAGGATAACCTACGGTGATTCGTAAGTCAGGAGACCTGCCTATTTGTAATATTAAGCTTCCTCGAGGAAAGGAATGTTTAAAGCACAGGTATTTTACTTATTAGAGTAGGTTTCTACTCTGTTATATATTAGTAAGAAGTCTACATACGTGCCTTTTACATTCACGCTTTTTCCATTGGGAATAGCGTTTTTTTGTGCTCAAAATTAAAGGGGGAAAGAGAAATGATTAGTGAATTTTTGAAAAAGTGGGGTCTTGTAGGTCTTGTACTATTGTTTACGATGGCTATTATTACAGGCTGTGGAACAACAGAGCAAAATACTCAAGATGAGGTGAATGCAGATCAAGAAGAGCAAGCGGCTGAAGAAGAGAGTGAAGGGCTCTTTCCTGTAACGTTTGTTGATGATGCGGACCGAGAAATAACAATTGAATCAGAACCTGAAACGATTGTTTCGATTCAAGCTAGTAATACAGAGGTTTCTTTTGCATTAGGATTAGGAGATAAAGTTATTGGAGTGTCTGATTATTGTAATTACCCTGCGGAAGTTCTAGACATTGAAAAAGTTGGCGCTCAAGATATGAATGCAGAACTTATTCTAACTCTATTGCCGGATATTGCTCTCGTAACTGATTATCATTACAACACGCACCCAGAAATTCTTGAGCAATTTGAAGAAGCTGGTATTAATGTCGTTGTCGTTGGAAGTGCTTCATCTTTTGAGGATGTATATAACAAGATTGATATGATCGCTACAGCAACTGGAAGTCAGACTGTAGCAGAAGAAATCATTTCTGATATGAAAGAGCGTCATGAAGCTATTAAAGAACAAGCAGAAGAATCTATTACAGATAAGAAAAAAGTTTGGGTTGAAGTTTCACCAGCTCCTGATATTTTTACAACAGGACAAAATACATTTATGCACGAGATGCTTGAGTCTATCCAAGCAGTGAATGCAGCGGAGGATCATGAAGGCTGGGTTAGTTTAACAGAAGAAGAAATTGTTCAGTTAAATCCGGATGTCATTATTACTACGTACGGTTATTATGTAGATAATCCTAGCGGTGACGTTCTTGCACGTGATGGATGGGCTGAGGTACCTGCTGTTCAAAATGAACAAGTATTTGATGTTGATAATGATACAGTAACCAGACCTGGTCCTCGTTTAATCGAAGGAGTGGAAACACTTGCAGAACTCATTTACCCAGAAGTATTTAAGAAATAAAGTTGTTTGGTTATATATAGTAAGCGGAGGGTTTGTACTTGGTACAACCCTCCTTGGCTTATTAGTAAGCAGTGTGACCATTCCTATCCCCACAATTTTACATATTGTGTTAGACAATAGTTTGAATCTAGGATGGCTTGCGGACGTTCCAAGAAATGAGGAAATGATTATTTGGAATATTCGCTTGCCAAGGGTTCTCCTTGCGTTTTGCGTAGGTGCCTCACTTGGTCTAGCTGGTGCAGCTTTTCAAGGGCTTTTGCGTAATCCACTTGCTGATCCATATACAATTGGTGTCTCATCAGGAGCAGCTTTAGGAGCCGTATCGGTTTTGTTCTTCCAAGTGACAATTGTAGGTTTAGGAAGTTTTACTTTGCCGGTTGTTGCAATAGTCAGTGGATTTGTTACATTGCTTGTTGTATTTGGTCTCGTTCGGTTAAGTAGCCGAGGTTTGGCAATTGAAACAATCATCCTTGCTGGAATTATTATTAGTGCCTTTATTGGGGCTGTTACTTCTTTAATCATTTCCTTAGGCGACAGAGATGCTATGACACAAATCATTTATTGGTTATATGGCAGTGTTGGGATGAGGGGATGGAGCCACGTACAACTGATCGTTCCTTTTATGTTAATTGGCTCATTTATCCTGCTGATTCATTATAGGGAGTTGAATGCACTGGCTTTAGGAGAAAACACCGCAGACCACATCGGAGTCGATGTAAAAAAAGGAAAGACCTATATTTTAATTGGTGCTTCATTATTAACGGGAGCAGCCGTTGCCGTTTCTGGATCTATAGGATTTGTAGGTCTTGTCATCCCTCATTTAGTTCGTCTTTTAACAGGTCCTAATCACAGGCATGTACTTCCGTTATCCATTCTAGCAGGAGGATCATTTCTTATACTTGCAGACTTAGTGGCTAGAACCATAATAGCTCCAAAAGAACTACCAATTGGGGTAATTACAGCTCTAATAGGGGCACCAGTATTTGCAATATTATTAATCAGAGAAAGAATAGGGAGGGGGGATAGGAGTGATTAAAATTGAAGATTTAGTAGGAGGCTACACAAATACCACTATTATTAATGGGTTACATTTAGAGATTGAAAAGGGAGAGTTTTTCGCTTTGCTCGGACCAAATGGTAGTGGGAAAACAACCTTGTTTAAATTAATAACTGGACAACTGCCAATAAAAAAAGGAGAAATTCTATTATCCGGAAAACCTATTTCCTCCCTCTCTAAGCTTGAAAAAGCAAAAAAAGTAGCCGTTCTATCACAAGAAGTTCATGTCTCTTTTGATTTCACAGTTGAAGAGATTATCAGTCTTGGCCGTTACCCGCACCAGAAGGGGGTATTAAAGCAATTATCAAAAAAGGATTGGCAAGTCATTGAGGAAGTAATGGAAATAACGAAAGTCAGCCATTATCGCAAAACTCAATTTCGAATGATAAGTGGTGGTGAAAAACAAAGGGTTTTATTAGCAAAAGCGTTAGCACAAGAACCAGAACTCTTACTTTTAGATGAGCCTACAAATCATCTAGATATTAAACATACGTTTCAAATGCTCGATCTCTTAAAAGAGCGTCAGCAATCAATGGGATTAACAATCTTTGCTATTTTACATGATTTAAATGTAGCTTCACTTTACGCGGACAGAATGGCTTTGCTTCATAATGGAGCTTTTCTTGATGTCGGGGATGTCAATACATTACGAAAAGAAGGTCAATTAAAGAAAGTTTATGAGGTTGAGGTGAACACGCAGTCCCACCCAACTGTACCAAAACCCCAGCTATTAATGACACCCAATCACTCATTACACGAAGAACCTTTCTTATTTAAAGATTTATATAAAATAGAGCAAAATGATCAGTACATTCATGTTCGTTTTGATAAGCCGCTACGGACGATATCAAATGGTGTGATAGGCGAAGGTATACAATGGGTAAACCACTTTTGTAATTTTCATGTTAAGAAAAATTATGATTGCTCTAATCCTAAACAGGATATACGAATGTGGATGGAAATTCACGATATTCCTTACGAACAAGCTGTTGGGATGATGACGGCTGTGAAGCTAAAGGATATGGTTGTGATAGAAAAAGTAATAGAAGGAATTGCTATGCTAGTTATCGTTACAGCTGGAGTAGGAAATGCCGTTGATATTACGACAGAAGCAAAGAAAAGCCGAAAGACAAAAGTCGGCACAATTAATACAATGGTTTTTGTCGATGCAAATTTCTCAGACGGTGCCCTTGTAAATGGATATATGTCTGCAACAGAAGCAAAAGTAAAGGCCTTGCAGGAACTTCAAATAAAAGACCCTGATTCTAATACTATTGCTACAGGAACATCAACCGATGCGCTATTGTTAGCACTAACACAGAATGGAAAGCAGACACCATATGCTGGGTCTGGTACAGATGTTGGAAAAGGTATTGGGCAAATGGTATATGATGCAACACTTAAAGCGATAAGAAAGTATTTAGAAAGAGTCAAAAACTAATGCAGATTTTGCAAATAGAAGAAATTTAGAAGGAGGAATTGACTTTGTCATCAAACCGAAGAATTGTGATTGCGGGGACCGGAAGTGGGGTTGGTAAAACAACATTGACAATTGGTTTAATGTCAGCTTTAAAAAAGCAAGGGTTAATAGTTCAGGGATTTAAGTGTGGTCCAGATTACATTGATCCTTCCTACCACACAGCTGTGACGAACCGCCCGTCCCGTAACTTAGATAGTTGGATGCTTTCGCAAAATAGTGTGTTGGACATTTTTTCTCATGGCAGTCAAGGGGCTGACATTTCCATCATAGAAGGCGTTATGGGCTTTTTTGATGGAAAAAATCCAAAAACAAACGAAGGTAGTACGGCTGAGATTAGTATGATAACGGAAAGTCCGGTCTTGCTAGTAGTAAATTGTGCAAGTATGGCCAGAAGTGCAGCGGCTATTGTAAAAGGGTTTCAATTATTAGCAGAGGGGCCTAATATTGTCGGGGTTATCGCCAATAAAGTGGGTAGCGAAGGTCACTTTCAGTTAGTAAAGACAGCAATAGAGCAAGAATGTCACGTTCCTGTCATCGGCTACTTGAAACGAGAACTTGATATTGAAATCCCAGAGCGTCACCTAGGACTCATTCCTTCTATTGAAAGAGGAGAACTTGATCCTTTTTTTGATAAATTAGGAGAGTTAATACTTGAAACGGTTGATATGGACAAACTTCTTGAATTATCTAAAGCGGAGCCAATAACACGAAAGGAAAGTTCTTCTCTTTTCGAACGAAGGAGGAAGCCATTCGTTACGATTGCGGTTGCAAAAGATGCAGCGTTTAATTTCTATTACCCTGAGAATCTAGAAATCTTGGAAGCTCATGGAGTGGAAATTGTTTATTTTTCTCCGTTAGCCGACGAACCGCTACCGGAACAAGTAGATGGGCTATATATTGGCGGAGGGTTTCCTGAAGAATTTGCTCAGGACCTAGCTAAAAGCTCTAAATCAAAAAGTTCAATAAAAGTTGCCATTGAAAATGGCTTGCCTACACTCGCTGAATGCGGGGGGTTCATGTATTTAACAGAAGCCATTGAAACGACTGAAAAGACGAAGCATGAAATGGTAGGAGTCATCCCAGGATATGTACAGATGCAATCCAAATTAGCTGCACTCGGCTACAGGGAGATCACTGGACAAAACAATAATTACCTACTCGGAAAGCAGATAGCCAAAGGACATGAATTTCATTATTCGTCCTTTCAGAGTGCAAAAGAAGATATCCCATATGCTTATGAAACAAAAGGCATGCGTGGGTCAAAAAAGGAAGGTTATGTAACACACAATCTAGTGGCGGGTTACACTCATTTTCATTTCGCATCGTGTCTAGACATGGTTGAGAAGTGGATTGAAAAATGTTTAGAAAATAAAGCTAATTAGGAGAAAAGAGTATGAAGCAATATCGGATTCCAGAGCTAAACAAAGATATGGGAAAACGGGTTTATGAATATATCAACACTTTAACGAAACCGGTTGGAAGTCTTGGAAGGTTGGAAGAATTAGTTATACAACTTGCAGAAATGAAGAATGAGGTTTTTCCAAGTGTGACTAAGCCAGGGGTTCTCGTTTTTGCTGCAGATCATGGGATTACAGCTGAAGGTGTGTCCGCTTTTCCGCAGGCTGTTACAGAACAGATGGTTCGCAATTTTCTAAGTGGTGGTGCAGCTATTAATGTCTTTAGTAGACAAATAGACGCAATGCTTGAAATTATCGACATAGGGGTTACTACAGACATTAAACATAACAGTCTTGTAAATAAAAAAATTCGGTACGGAACAGCTAATTTTTCTCAGGAAGATGCCATGAGTCGAGAAGAAGCAGAAGCGGCAATCGAAGTAGGCTATTCTCAAGCGTTAGAGATGGTCAAAAGAGGAGTACAGTGTCTCATTCTTGGTGAGATGGGTATAGGAAACACAACAGCTAGTAGTGCGGTGTTAGCTGTACTAAGTAACAAAGATGTGAATTCATTAGTTGGTAATGGGACAGGTATCTCATCGGAACAATACATACATAAAGTTCAAGTTATTAAACAAGCATTACAACAGCGCGATCCAAATCCAGATGATCCTATAGATGTTTTGGCCAAAGTAGGAGGGCTTGAAATTGCTGGAATGACAGGTGCCATGCTTGCTGCAGCTGAGAATCGAATACCGGTTCTTGTAGATGGGTTTATTTGTACAACTGCCGCATTAATTGCTAAAGCGATCTCAAAGCAAGTGGTTGATTATATGATCATTAGCCATCAATCAATAGAGCCAGGGCATGAGGTAGCCATTACATTATTAGGGAAGAAACCAATTTTAAATTTAGGATTGAGATTAGGAGAAGGCACTGGGGCAGCCATTGCCTTTCCCATTGTTCAATCTGCCACATTAATGCTAAAAGAAATGGCTACTTTTAGTTCAGCTGGTATTTCAGAAAAAGAGTAATCTTTCTTACTCTTATAATAATAGGAGGTTATCATGAGTAAAGAATCACAAAAACGCCAAGGCTTAACTCTTGTATATACTGGGAACGGGAAAGGGAAAACAACTTCAGCTTTAGGGTTAGCTTTAAGAGGAATTGGTAGAGGGTTTAAGGTGAAAATCTTTCAATTTATTAAATCACCAGAGAGGACATATGGGGAACAAATTGCCCTTAAAAAGTTGGGTGTTGAAATGGTTCAATTGGGGATAGGATTTACATGGACAAAAACTCCAGAGGAACATAGAGAAGCCTTAAAAAAAGCATGGCCCCAAGCAAAAGAAGCCGTGATGAGCGGGGAGCATGACTTAGTTATTTTAGATGAATTAAACAATGCTTTAGCCATTGACAAGTTTCCGATCGATGATGTCTTACCCTTTAAAGAAGTGATTGAATTGATCGAAAACAAACCTTCACACGTTCACCTTGTTATAACAGGGAGAAGTGCCAAGCAAGAAGTTAAAGAGCTGGCGGACCTCGTCTCCGTTATTGAACCTGAAAAACACTACTACAACGAAGGCATCCCAGCCGTGAAAGGAATAGAATTTTAGAGTTTATACAAAAAGGGCGACCTTTCCTTTTTGTATAAACTCGAAGCGATGAGCGAAGCCGCCGTAATGTTTTAAGCCATTTAGGAGCGGTCTACTCCTAAAAGGCGCACGGCGAGTGTAGCCATCGCAAACATGTTCGCACTGTTATGTAAAAACAGATATCTTAACTTCATGCAAAACTCAAGTAAGATGAGCGAAGCCGCCGTAATGTTTTAAGCCATTTAGGAGCGGTCTACTCCTAAAAGGCGCACGGCGAGTGTAGCCA